>CAZGRC010000250.1:0-1519 GCA_964528125.1 uncultured Ruminococcus sp. | reverse complement strand
CTTTTCATAAGACACAATGCCATAAAATGCCCCACATGCAAGCTGTCTGCTGTCGGATCAAACCCAATATAAAAAGTCGCTTTGCCATTATTGATAAGATTTTTTATTTCTTCTTCGTCTGTCACCTGAGCTATAAGTCCTCTGGCTACAAGTTCATCATAAATCTTCATTATTTATACTCCTATCAAGCAATTCCTTTGCGGAATCGTATAATTTTTCACTGATTTCGATACCCGACATTATACGGGCAACCTCGCGTATGCGCTCATCCTGTCCGAGCGTGCGGACACCGGTGTAGGTTCTTCCCTGCTGTTCGCTTTTTTCGATAAGCAGATGATTTTGCGCCCTTGCGGCAATTTGTGCAAGATGTGTCACACAGACAACCTGACGGTTGCGGGAAACCTTTTGAAGAAGAATTCCCACCTTGCCGGCGGCGCGTCCGCTGATACCCGTATCAACCTCATCAAAAATGAGGGTATCAATATCATCCTTACCCGCAAGCACACTTTTTATCGCAAGCATTATTCGGGAAAGTTCACCGCCAGATGCGGTTTTGTGAAGCGAATGCAGTGCTTCGCCCGCATTTGCGCGTATCATAAACTCAACATCATCACAGCCGTGTTTTGTGTATCTGCCCTTTTCAATCTTAACGTTGAACAGTGCGTTCGGCATATCAAGATAATAAAGAACATCGGTAACGTCTTTTGAAAACTTTTCGGCGGCATCAACACGGGACTGTGTAAGCCGCTCACCGAGCGCAACAAGGCGGTCGGTAGAAAACCTGAGTTCGTTTGCGAGTTCCTCGGTGCGTTCTTCGCTGTTGGTTATACCGTCAAGCTCGCTTTGCGCACGGCTCAGAAAATCAAGCATTTTTTCCTCATTGTCACCATATTTTAACATAAGTCTGTACATAAGGTCAAGTCTTTGTGAAATTTCCTCGGTATCAAGCGCCGAATATTCGCCGTTCTCGGTGAAATCCCGTATATCCGTGCCGACATCTTCAAGCAAGAGAAAAGCATCACCGAGTTTTTCGGCGGCAGTTTCAAACCCGCTAACCGACAAAAGATTCTTCTGTGCATTTTTTATGAGTGACATTGCACCGTCGGTTTCGTCGGAACCGCAAAGCGCGGCGTAAGCCCGCGTCAATTCGCTCATTATTCGCTTATAATCGTCGGCGATTTTCTGTTTTGCTTTCAGTTCTTCAAGTTCGCCTATGCGTATATTTGCTTTTGTGAGCTCGTCAATTTGATATTTAAGCAGTTCGGTGCGGCGGAATTTTTCCTCCTCGTCAACTTCAAGTGCTTCAAGTTCGCGCCTTACGGAGTTAAGATGTTTAAATTCGGCATAGTATTCACAAAGCAACTTTTCGTTTTCCGCGACAAGGTCAATAAAATGATAATGTTTATCGGGGTCAAGCAAACTTTGATTATCATGCTGACCGTGTATGTTAACAAGATGTTTCCCGACATCCCGCAAAATCGTTGCCGTTGCGGGACGTCCGTTCACCTTAATTGTACCG
>CAZGRC010000249.1:0-1529 GCA_964528125.1 uncultured Ruminococcus sp. | reverse complement strand
CAATACTTGTAAAGCCGAATCAGATAGGCACCCTATCCGAAACAATGGCGGTGGTTCGACTTGCCAAAGAAAACGGCTATACCGCGGTTATATCGCACCGCTCCGGCGAAACCGAGGACACTACTATTGCAGACCTTGCGGTAGCACTTAATGCCGGCCAGATAAAGACGGGCGCGCCCTGCCGAACCGACCGCGTAGCAAAGTATAACCGACTTCTTATAATCGAAAAAGAAATAAGCGGCAGGTTATAGTGTCTTTCTCCCGTTCCGTGAATATCTGCGCCGCGACAGTTTTCTCTGTCGCGGTTTTTCTGTAAGCGAAAATAATTTTTATCTTCCCACATTACGACATTTTTTTCGTTTTTAAAGGAGTATACTGTTATTCGGTGATGGCTTTATGGTGGTTTATGCCGATGTTCTTATAGTGCTGAACCTTATAGTTGATTATTTTTTGGTTTCATTATCCTCAAAACTGCTGAGGGTGACGGTGTCGGTTCCGCGCACACTGCTTTCGGGCGGTATAGGTGCGGTTTCGTCACTTTACATATTTTTGCCGCAGTCGCATTGGATTGCGGAATTTACCGTAAGAATTGCCGTTTGCGCACTTATGGCATTCGCCGCTTTCGGATTCGGAAGCACAAAGAAATTTTTGCGCGGTATGGCAATGATTTTCGGTGTTACATTCGGTTATGCGGGGCTTATGACGGCAGTTTGGTATATTATTCGTCCAAACGGAATGGTGATAAACAATTCGGTGGTTTATTTTGATATATCGCCTGTGGTTTTAACGGTTTCGACGGTGGTAAGTTATTTTGCGGTATTACTCATAAAGCGCATCCTGTCGAGGGCAACTCCCGATGCCGATATCTGTGAGGTTTTTATTACTGCCGATAATAATGTATGCGTCGTAAAGGCGATAATTGATACGGGCAATTCCATAGAAGATGTTATGGGCGGCGGCGAGGTCATAATTGCCGACCGCAGTGTTGCGGAGAGACTTTTCGGTGAAAGAGAAATTGCCGAAAGTTATCCGTCGCGTTACCGTCTACTGCCCTGTAATACCGTTTCGGGCGGCGGTCTGCTTGAGGGCTATCGCTGTGACAGTGCGCGGCTTGTGGCAGGCAAAAAAAACGTCTGTCTCGACCGACCGGTACTCGCAATATCAAAAACTCCTTTAGAAAAGGAGAATCCCGCAATAATAAATCCGAAGGTGTTTGAATAAAATGAAAAAAGAAATACATATTCGTCTGCGTTTTAAACTTTACGGAATTTTAAACCGTTTTCTGCGTGCGGTGTCTTCGGTAAGACCGACATACTATATAAACGGTCCCGAAACTCTGCCTGAACCGCTGACAGCCGAAGAAGAACAGGAGCTTTTGTCATCGCAGTGTAACGGTTCGCGCGAAAAACTTATTGTGCATAACTTAAGGCTGGTGGTTTATATTGCCAGAAAATTCGATTCGGCGCAGGCGGGGCTTGAAGATCTTATTTCAATAGGAACAATCGGTCTTATAAAGGCGGTAAATACAT
>CAZGRC010000248.1:0-1557 GCA_964528125.1 uncultured Ruminococcus sp. | reverse complement strand
CCTATATGCGCCGCTCACTCGGTGTTCGACGGTGTCCCCGAAGTATCTTCGGAGCCGCTCCCGCCGGAACCCTGCTCCGTTGACGGCGGTTTTTCGGCACTTGAGGTATGTGATGAAGAACTTTCTGCGGGCGGCGGTTGCTGTGATGAAGACGATGCCGCCGAAGACTGCTCCGAAGAAGAAGATTGTTGTGCAGAAGAAGTTTTTGAAGCATTGCTGTCCCACACAGCGGAACCGCTGTGTTTGCCCGAACAGGTTTCACCGAGAAGTTCGGGCACAAAATATCCCGTTCCCTTTGAATAACACTTATCGCCTGCAATAAGACCGGAATAACGGCAATATTTTTCTTCAACAACATCCTCGCTGTACACAAATTCTTTTTTTTCAAGATTTTTGTGTGCGGCACTCATAACGGTGCGCCAAACGGTTGCGGCACTCACTCCGCCGCCCACGGTTTCGGGCTTATCAAAACCGCACCAAACCGAAGCAACATAATACGGTGTACCTCCGACAAGCCAGCGGTCGTTGGTATCACTTGAAGTTCCTGTTTTGGCATATGCTTTCATGGTGTTATAACCCGCTATACTGCGTCCCGTACCCGACGAACCGTAAACAACATTTTGAAGCAAACGGTTCATTATGGTGGCGGTTGCGGGTTTTATTATCTGTTCGCCGTCGCGGTTGCCGTCAAGAATCAGTTCACCGCCGGCGCGTTCGACCTTATAGTATGTAACCGGATCATAATATTTCCCACCGTTGCCGAAAACAGCATATGATGCCGCCGATTCCGTGGTTGTCATACCGTACTGACAGCCTCCGAGCGCAAGCGAAGAAAGATCGCGGTCGCTGTCCGTAATATGCTTAAGTTTCAGTTTTTCTGTTACAAATTCAAAAGATGCATCTATGCCGAGATAATCCTTAATAATATGACACGGTATCGTGTTGGATGAAATTTCCAATGCTTTTGACATCGACATTTTGCCGTGATATCCGCTGTATGAGTTTTTCGGACCGTCCTTATTACTGCCGAAAAAGTTTTTAAGCGGTTCGTCTTTTATAATGGTTGCATATGTTATGTCTCCACTGTCAATCGCGGGTGCATATGCTCCGAGGGGTTTCATTGTTGAACCGGGCTGACGAGGCGAATCATAGGCGCGGTTAAGTGCGCGGTTAGCAGTCTTTTCACCGACACCGCCTACTATTCCGAGAATGTGTCCCTCATAATCCATAACCGTCATTGCCGACTGTACACGCTCGCCCTTAATTTTAGAAGATTTTTGCGAAAAATACCTGTTTACATTAAGGTATACATCTTCCATTGTAGACTGGATTTCGGGATTAACTGTGGCATAAATACGATATCCGCCGTTATAAAGCATTGTGGAAGCGACGCTTTCGCTGCAACCGTATTTTTCCGCCAAGTCTTCCGAAATATTGCTTATAAGCGCATCAACAAACCATGAATTCATTTCGATTTCGAAATTTCCCTGCTGGGTATTATCTATGGTAATATCCTCAATGTATGAATCATTATATTCCTGTTGGCTGATTTTACCG
>CAZGRC010000247.1:0-1634 GCA_964528125.1 uncultured Ruminococcus sp. | reverse complement strand
ATATATACTTGCCGCGACATCTTCTTTTCTTGCACCTTGATTTAGAAGCGGTTGAATATCGGTTTTGGCAAAAACACCGCAACGTGAAGCAATTGGATATATGCGTCGGCAGTCGGCGCTGAGTTCATCCAGTTGGTCAACCGTAATGTTAAGCAGTGTCGCCATTTGGTCGATAAAAGCGCCCGTACCGCCGGCACAACTGCCGTTCATACGCTCGTCCATACCGCCGTCCATAAAGATTATCTTGGCATCTTCCCCACCGAGTTCGATTATACAAGAGGTATCGGGTTCTTTTTCTTTAACAACCTCACCCGTGGCAAAAACTTCCTGAACAAAGGGAATCTCCGCCGCCTGTGCCAAACCCAGCCCTGCCGAGCCCGAAACAGCGACAGCCATTTCTTCATCACCGACAAGTTTTTTCACTTCTCCCAGCAGTTCAACCGTCTTTTCCCGCACCTGAGAAAAGTGCCGTTCGTATTTCTGCCACAGTATGTTATCGCCGCGTCTCAAAACCGCCTTTGCCGTAGTAGAGCCGATATCAATGCCCAGTAAAAGCATAACTTCACACCTTTTTATAAAATGAGGAATTAGGAATGAGAACCGAACAGCGACAGAGTAATAAAATTCCCGGCACCAAAAACTCGGTTACAAATTCCTAATTTCGTAAATGGCAGTATCCCCGCGCAAAACGGGAATACTGCCGCAAAAAATTATTCCGAAAGGTCTTCGACGATAAGGGTGCGAACACCGTTTTCGTCTGCCGCGGGTGCGGCATCCCTTACTTTTAAAAACTTCTCCGCCACCGCGGGGAAAAGAGCGTAACTCAGCACATCCTCCTCTGATTTGCCGATGCCCTTCTCGCGCATTTCAAGCGCATATTTTTTAAGTTCCGGTTCAATAAGGTCGGCAGGACGGCAGGTTATAACCTCGTCGTCACCGATACACTTTTTGCGGACTTCTTCATTAACGGGTGCGGGGAGTTTTCCGTATTCTCCGCGCAGAAGTCCCTTTGATTCTTTCGGAACCATTTTATAGCGCTCGCCCGAAATAACATTCATTACCGCCTGTGTGCCGACAATCTGACTTGTCGGTGTAACAAGGGGCGGATAACCGAAATCGGCACGAACGCGCGGAACTTCCGCCAAAACATCATAATACTTATCCTCTTGACCCGCCTGTTTAAGTTGCGAAATCGTGTTTGAAAGCATACCGCCCGGCACTTGATAAAGCAAGGTCTTTGCATCAACATTGAGAACCTTGGGATCAAGAATGCCGTCTGCTTTCATTTTATCGGCAACCGTGCGGAAATGCGCCGCAACATCCGAAAGTTTTTCAAGGTCAAGACCCGTGTCGCGCTCGGTTCCGCGAAGCGTTGCAACAAGTGCCTCTGTCGAGGGATTCGACGTGCCGTTTGCAAAGGGAGAAAGCGCGCAATCAACAATGTCAACACCCGCCTGACACGCCATAAGATAGGTCATATCTCCGGTACCGGTTGTGTTGTGTGTGTGCAGATGAATCGGGCATTTAACGCTTTCTTTAAGCTTTTTAACAAGTGAATATGCATCAAACGGCAACAGCAGATTTGCCATATCCTTAATGCAGATAACATCGGCACCCATTTTTTCAAGGGTCTT
>CAZGRC010000246.1:0-1651 GCA_964528125.1 uncultured Ruminococcus sp. | reverse complement strand
ACAGTAATTATATCACCGAGTTTTTTGATTGTCAATAATTTTTTTGAAAAAATTTAAAACCGAAAAACAACTTCTTTTCAATTTAAATTAGTGTTGCTTTTTTACGGCTTTGGGGGTATAATTTAAATTAGTATATTATGTAAATTTCGGAGGATTTTATGCTTGAACTCAGAAACATTTCTTTTTCTGCCGAAAATGATGAGGGCGAAAAGGAAATTTTAAAGGATATATCCCTTAAAATCGAGGACGGATTTATTGCCGTTACGGGTCCCAACGGCGGAGGAAAATCCACTTTGGCAAAGATAATAGCGGGTATTATAACACCGACATCGGGACAGATTTTGTTTGACGGCGAGGATATAACCGCTCTTACCGTTACCGAGCGCGCAAAACGCGGTATAAGTTTTGCTTTTCAACAACCCGTGCGTTTTAAAGGTATAACGGTGCACGACCTTATCCGCCTTGCTGCGGGCAAAGATATCAGCATTTCGGATGCCTGCGACTATCTTTCACAAGTGGGGCTTTGTGCGCGTGACTATATCGGGCGCGAGGTGAACGCTTCACTTTCGGGCGGAGAACTTAAGAGAATTGAAATTGCCACCGTTTTGGCGCGCGGAACAAAGGTTTCGATTTTCGACGAACCCGAAGCGGGTATCGACCTGTGGAGTTTTTCAAATTTAATAACTGCGTTTGAAAATATGCGCAGCCGTCTCGGCGGGTCTATAATCATAATCTCGCATCAGGAACGCATTCTCAATATTGCCGACAAGGTTGCCGTGCTTGCCGCGGGCAAACTGAAGGCATACGGAACCAAGGAAGAAATTTTGCCCGAACTGCTTGATGCAACACAGTCGGCATGCAAGGTACTTACCGATAATATGAAGGGGGCAGAATAATGGCGAAACTTAACAACACCGAACTTGAACTTTTAAAAATAATCGCAGATATGGACGGCACTCCAAACGGCGCATATAACATACGCGCAAACGGCGCGTTGGCTTCCCGCCATGTAACCGAAAATATTGATATACGTACCAAAACGGACAAGCAGGGTATCGACATTATAATCCGCCCGAACACGGTCGGAGAAACGGTTCATATTCCCGTTATTATCGATGCATCGGGGCTTTCGGACCTTGTTTATAACGATTTTATCATCGGAGAAAATTCCGATGTCACCATTATGGCGGGTTGCGGTATACACAATTGCGGCAGTGAAGAATCCCGTCACGACGGTATACACACCTTTTTTGTCGGTAAAAACGCAAAGGTGCGCTATATCGAACGCCACTACGGTGAAGGAAACGGTACAGGCGGCAGAAATATGAACCCCACAACCGTTGTTAATGTTGCCGAGGGCGGTTATATTGAAATGGAAACAACCCAGATAAAAGGCATTGACAATACCGAGCGTATAACCCGTGCCAAAGTGAGCGAGGGCGGTACGCTTATAATAAAAGAAAAGCTTATGACTCACGGCAGTCAAACGGCTGAAAGTGATTTTTCGGTTGAACTGAACGGCGAAAATTCCAGCGCAAACGTTATATCCCGCTCGGTTGCAAGACAAAATTCACATCAGATTTTCAAATCAAACATTATCGGCAACAACGCCTGCACCGGTCATACCGAATGTGACGCTATCATTATGGAC
>CAZGRC010000245.1:0-1660 GCA_964528125.1 uncultured Ruminococcus sp. | reverse complement strand
CACTTAGACTGTTTAAAACATTAAGACCGATATCACCGATCACCGACATCCCGGACCTTTGCGCCAAACAAACTGCGGCAAGATTTCCGCAAAGCGCGGTTTTTACACCCTTTTGATGAAGTTCGCACAGCCGTGCGAAAAGCGCATCTTCATCCCGTATTCTGCGCGGAAGTTCGACAATAATATTTTCCGTCCTGTCGGGAATCTTTCCGAAAATCGGCAAAACCGCAGCAGAAACACCCGAAAGATTTTCAGGCATTAAATCAGCATCCGCAAAGCGTACTATGATTGACGGATTTTTGCCGTGCTGTATATCCGCAACGGAAAAATCAATCGGAAACTCTTCTATTTTAGGTGCTACCGCACGCGCGGCATCAAGCAGTTCCACCGCACGGCGCCGCAGTTCGTTGAGTGACGAAGCCGAAACAAAAAGCCCGTTTTCGATATCTGCGGTGAATTTTTCGGCAAAATAATGTGTTGAACCGAATTTTAGGAGGGATTTTTTAACACCTTCAAAATCAACGGGACGTTTTTGCGCCTCTTGAGGAATTTTACCTCCCACGCTCACCGTGTTTTCGCCATCGGAAACGGTCAGGCGAACAGGCGTATTTTTCCGAACTTCGGCAAACACCGTGAGCGGCGTGCACTGCCGCTCGTTGCGATAAATTTCGTGAAGTTTCGGTATTGCATCACCCGCCGCGACAACATCGTCACGGGTGCGAACACCGAACATTTCCCTGCCGAGGTGACCCGTGTAATAACCGTCGGTAAAACCTGAACGCGAAAAAACATTGCGCAGGGTTTCGGACAACTCGCCGTTGCAAACACCGTTACGGGCGGCACACGCCGCCGCAGTTGCCGCCGCAACATATTCGGGGCGTTTCATTCTGCCCTCGATTTTAAAAGAAGTGACCCCCATTTCAGCCAACTCTTTTAAATAAGGCAGCAGCGACAAATCCTTTAAACTCAAATCATACCCCGTGCCGTTCGGCACCGAAAAAGGCAATCTGCACGGTCCTGCGCACAAACCTCGGTTGCCGCTTCTGCCGCCGAGCACCGCCGACATAAGGCACTGTCCCGAAACACACATACACAATGCACCGTGAACAAAGGCCTCAACTTCCATTTCCAGTTCTTTTGCCGCTTTGCAAAGTAGGGATAACTGTTTTTTGCTCATTTCGCGTGCGGCAACGACACGGCAAAAGCCCATTTCTTTAAGGAACGGCAATGCCGACGGCGAATTTACCGACATTTGTGTCGAAGCGTGAAGCGGCAGTTTCGGGAAGGCAGCATGAAGTGCACGTGCAAATCCCAAATCCTGCACAATTATCCCGCTTATCCCCGCCTCTGTCGCAGTGCGCACGGCATCAAGTGCCGCGTCCAGTTCGGAGTTTTTAAGCATTATATTAAGGGTAAGATATACTGCGACCGAACGTGTTCGGCAATAACGCACCGCGGTTGTTATGCCGTCTCGGTCAAAATTTTCGGCATTTCGGCGCGCGCTGAAATCTTTCATACCGAGATATACCGCATCGGCGCCGCTTCTGACTGCGGCGACCAGTGATTCAAATGACCCCGCCGGCGCGAGTATTTCGGTTTTGGTGTTCATATGTACCCTCCGTTTAAAAATTGTTACGGTAACTACCGTCCTATCTATATA
>CAZGRC010000244.1:0-1663 GCA_964528125.1 uncultured Ruminococcus sp. | reverse complement strand
TTTCTGCACTTTTTGAAATTGCCATTGCCATACCGATAGCGCCTGCCGCACCGACAACCGCAACAACGATTGCCGCCGCAATGGCTTTCATTGAAAGAACATCGTTTTTGCTTGATTCATCGTCTTCGGCAACCGCGACGGTTTGGTCGTTTTGTGCGGTTTCCGCTTTTGCGGCAGATACGCCGACGCTCATTATTGCGGCAAACATAACCATCATAGTAATTGTTATACATACAGTTGCGATTTTTTTCATCTTAAATTACCTCTTTGTTTTATTTTTTTAGTTTTCTTCGGTTTCGGTTCGGTGGCTTCTCCGTAGAAGATAGAAACCAGCGTCGTAAGTACATAGGTTTGAACAACGGCGTGCAAAATGGTGAAAAGCACACCCACTATCACGGGCAGTACAAAACTCAGGCTTACATAATAATATACAAGCTCGGTTACAAGTAAACCGCTGATTAACGCACCGAACAAACGGAAACTCATTGATATCGGAAGCGAAAAGTCTTTCAGTACACCGAGCGCGCCGCGAAAACCTCCGTTTATAATGCCTGCACCGAGAATAACGGCATATGACATAACGCCCATTGCAATGGCGGCATTGATATCCGAAATCGGTGCGGGAAGTGATATAGACATACCCTTTGTCGTGACCCACTGAATTCCGAACAGTTCAAACAGCGTTCCGAAAAACACATAGACCCCCGCGCTGAATATATATGCTCCGATAAACTTCGGTTTGTGACTGCTGTTGGTGTGTGCCATATCCGAGAAAAATTCCACAAGTTTTTCCGTAACACTTTGGAACTTGCCCGGTACCGTTTTGAATTTCGGAATTGCAAATATCCGAATCAGCGCCGCCGCAGCCAACAGTATTACCGTAACAATATATGCTGAGATGAGTCCCGGATTCACTTCGGTGCCGAACAGCGACATTTTGTTGTGTTCGTGTATAACTCCGTCTTTCATAACTTCGGTTATGGTTTCGTGCTTGGCGCCGTCGGGCGGCCACAGCAGTATAATCCCGACAAGGAGCAATACAATGACAGCAAGCCATATTGCAAGAAAAACAGACTTTTTCCCGCTCTTAATTTTCATCGTTTTATCCTCCTTTTGTTTTTGTTCCAATCATAGGACTTTAATAAGTCTAATCAAACAGTCCAGAAATGTCAAATACTTATATCAAATACTTTCATATGCTTGACAGGCATATGAAATTGTGGTATAATTATTTCATAACAATCGGGAGTTAATTTTTATGGAATTACGCGTTTTAAGATATTTTCTTGCGGTTGCAAGGGAGGAAACCATTTCGGGTGCTGCGGAATATTTGCATCTTTCCCAGCCGTCGTTATCGCGTCAACTGATGGATTTGGAAAAAGAACTCGGAAAACAGCTATTTGTTCGCGGCAACCGAAAGATAACCTTGACCGAAGACGGTGAATTGCTTCGCAGAAGGGCGATTGAAATTACAACACTGGTTCAAAAAACCGAATCTGAAATTCAGGACAGCCGCGAGCCCATATCGGGAAATATTTATATCGGCGGCGGAGAAACGCAGGCAATGCGCTTTGTCGCCCAAACAGCGAAAAAACTTCAAAATGTTCATCCTTATATACAGTACCACATATACAGCGGCAATTCGGATGATATTATCGAGCGG
>CAZGRC010000243.1:0-1666 GCA_964528125.1 uncultured Ruminococcus sp. | reverse complement strand
GCTGCTCTACCAACTGAGCTACACCAGCATTTTGAGCGCCTAATTACTATACCACAAACAAAACACAATGTCAAGAAATTTTTTTAAAATATATTTTTTCGGTATTTTTTACATATACGGTGGCAATATAAGTTATGAAATCACTGAAAACGGAGGATTTTTAAATGAAACAGAAACTTACTGCCATACTTGCGGCGGCGTTAATACTTTTAATGCCGCTTTCCCTTGCCGGCTGCGGCAAAGAAAAAACATCTTCGGTATATTTTTTAAACTTTAAACCCGAAGCCGCTAAGGTTTATGAAGAAATAGCCGATGTTTACGAGAAGGAAACCGGTGTTAAGGTGAAGGTTGTGACTGCCGCCGCCAACACCTATGAACAGACACTGAAATCCGAAATTGCAAAATCAAATGCACCGACGATTTTTCAGGTGAACGGTCCGCGAGGATATGAAACGTGGAAAGATTATTGCCTTGATATAAGTGACAGCAAACTTTATTCATATCTAAGCGATAAAAATCTTGCGATTAAAGACGATGACGGAAAGGTCTTTGCGATTGCCTATGTTGTGGAGGGTTACGGCATAATCTATAATCAGGCGGTTATGGATCGCTATTTTGCACTTCCGGAGAGAAAAACCGATGTTAAATCAATGCAAGAAATTGACAACTTCGCTATCCTTAAAGCGGTTGTTGAGGATATGACGGCAAACAAATCAAAACTCGGAATTGAGGGTGTATTTGCTTCGACGTCGCTTTCTTCGGGTGAAGATTGGCGCTGGCAGACGCATTTGCTGAACGTTCCGCTTTATTATGAACTTCGCGACAACGAAGACTATGATGACCCGACGGTTGCAGGACTTAATTCAAAAGAGATTGCTTTCCGTTATGCCGAGGGCTATAAAAATCTTTTTGACCTTTACACCGAAAATTCGATAACCGATAAAAAGCTTTTGGGTTCGAAATCCACTGCGGATTCAATGGCGGAGTTTGCACTCGGCAAGGTGGCAATGGTGCAAAACGGTAACTGGGCGTGGTCGCAGATTGCCGATATAGACGGCAATACCGTAAAGGCGGAGAATATCAAGTTTTTGCCGATGTACAGCGGAATTGACGGCGAAAAGGCGCAGGGCATATGTATAGGTACCGAAAACTATATTGCAATAAACAAAAACGCAAGCAAAGAACAGCAAAAAGCTTCTCTTGACTTTTTGGATTGGCTGTTTTCAAGTGAAAAAGGCAAAAGTTATGTCAGCGAAAAGCTTGATTTTATAACACCGTTTAAGACATTCACCGAAGACGAACTTCCGAATGACCCGCTTGCGCGTGAGGTTGTGCGCTATATGAACGACAACAGTAACACCACTGTGCCGTGGATATTCACATCTTTTCCGAGTGATGTATTTAAAAAGGATGTGGGCAGTGCACTCCTTGACTATGTTCAGGGGGAAACGGCATGGAAAGATGTCGAAAAAACGGTAAAAGACAGTTGGAAGAGTGAATTTAAGTAATGAGAAATGCCTTAAAGCGCAGATTCCCCATATTCGTTTTGCCGACACTTATTGCGTTTTCCGTCGCCTTTTTAATACCGTTTGTGTTGGGAATATATCTGTCATTTTGCGAATTTAAAACGGTTACGGATGCACGGTTTGTCGGATTTGAAAATTAT
>CAZGRC010000242.1:0-1698 GCA_964528125.1 uncultured Ruminococcus sp. | reverse complement strand
GATAAGAAGAATGGGTCTGCCGATACCGAAAGACAGGGCAACAACCATACCGCCCAAAAACATTGAACCCGTATCCCCCATAAAAACCTTGGCAGGTTTGGCATTCCAGATAACAAAGCCCGCACAGGCGCCCGCCAAAGCCGCCGACAAAACATTTGTTGCATCACCGTACGGCAAAAGACCCGATGCCAACATAAACGCACACGCAACAACAAGTGTAACGGAGGACGCAAGACCGTCAAGCCCGTCTGTAAGGTTTACCGCGTTTGTGAAACCGTATATAAACATTAATGCTATCGGCCAGAAAAGCAGACCGAAACCCTTTGATATATCAACATCGCCTATAAAAGGAATATATGTTGATTTCATACCCGCAAAGGCAAGTGTTGCAAGATATCCCGCAGAAACAAGCAGTTGCAAAAAGGTTTTTTGACGTGCCGTAAGGCCGAGATTACGTTTCTTTACAACCTTTATATAATCGTCAAGAAATCCTATAAATCCCATTAAAAACGCCATCATAACACCGGCAACCGTAACGGTAAGGCGATAAGGGTCGGAAAGTTCGGCGGTAAATCCTCCCTTGGTAAACGCCGACACACTGAGTGATATTGCAACGGCGGCAATAACACCCGCCATCATCATAACACCCCCCATAGTAGGCGTCCCCTGCTTTTCCTTGTGCCATTTCGGTCCGATATCAAGTATAGTTTGCCCGAATTTCAGTTTTCTGAGGAACGGGATAACTATGTAACCGAGCAGTGCCGTAACACCGAATGCAACAAGCGCCGCTATAACGGAAATATAACTTTTCATTTGCCCGAGTTCTCCTTTTTTATCCTTACTTTTTTTGTGATAACGCTTCTGCGACAACCTCACGTTCATCAAGATGAACGGTGCCGTCTTTCAAAATTTGATAGGTTTCGTGTCCCTTGCCCGCAAGCACGATTATATCGTCGGGTTGTGCAACCGATATCGCATATTTTATCGCTTCGATTCGGTTTTCAATAACCTTAACCGGCGTTCTGACACCGTTTATACCCTCAAGAATATCGTTTATTATCGCCATTGGTTCCTCACTGCGGGGGTTGTCGCTGGTCACGATAACATAATCCGCATTATGTGCCGCAATACTGCCCATAACAGGTCGCTTGGTTTTGTCGCGGTCACCTCCGCAACCGAACAGCACAATAAGACGGTTTTTTCGGCATTCTTTAAACGTTCCGAGAATATTTTTAAGACCGTCCGGTGTATGGGCGTAATCTATTATAACCGTAAAATCTCTGTTGCTTGGAACAACCTCCGCTCTGCCCTTTACACCACCGAGTGTTGCAATGCTTTGGGCGGCTTTGGCAAGTTCTGTACCGAGTTCAAGCGCGGCAACAACGGCACACATGGAATTGTACACCGTGAACCTACCGCCTGTGTTTACCTTTATATGATTTATTATACCGTCACCGACAAGTTCATATTCAACACTTGCGGGGCGATAGTTAATCCCCTTCGCACTGTAGGTGGCGGCATCGCCCGTTGAATAAGTGACAATTTTGCAGTCAAGGTCTTCGCAAAGCTGTTGCGCATACGGATCATCGCCGTTAATAACAGCGGTTCGGCACATCTTGAAAAGGCGTTTTTTTGCCGCAAAATAATTTTCCATTGTTATGTGGTAATCGAGATGATCCTGTGTAAGGTTTGTAAATA
>CAZGRC010000241.1:0-1709 GCA_964528125.1 uncultured Ruminococcus sp. | reverse complement strand
CACTTATTACCAGTGGTTGAGCGCTTTTGCCGGTACATCTCGATGCACCGCCGTTTGCGCCGCTTTCCGCCGAATATTTGCGTTTATATCTGAAATCGGCAAGTGTCGAAAGATTATCGTCAACCTTAAAAACAATATCACCGCCGCGCCCGCCGTCGCCGCCATCCGGACCGCCTGCCGCAACGTATTTTTCTCGGTGAAAGGAAACGGCGCCGTTTCCGCCGTCACCTGCTTTAAGATGTATATTCGCTACATCAACAAACATTTGGATTTCTCCTCTTAAACTTCTTCAAATTCCCCGTCGAATTCTTCATCTGAAAAATCGGGTTCACTGTTTACAACTTCTTCATAAATACGTTCGGCTTTTTCCAAGTCTTTTTCCGAAACATAGATATCCTCGGCCACAAATCCGCCGCCGAAGACAACACGCATACTCGATCCCGCTTCGGGTTCATCGCAGGTAAAGAGTATGCCGTTTTCACGAAGCATATCCCTGTAAATTTCGGCAGTAACAACATCTTCTACCGATGCCGCTAAAACAGGATTTTCCAAAACAATTTCGTTGGGCACATTGCCGTCGGCGGTTTCGGTTTCGGGTAAAAACTCGGCACCGCAAACGTTGCAAAGTTCGGCTTCTTCGGTGCATTCGGCACCGCAAACATGACAAATTTTCATAAAAGGTATTTTCCTTTCAAAAAAATATCCGAGCAGCCTTGTTTAAGTGCCGCCCGGATTTGATTTTTTACTGTTCAACAGCGTAGATGCTGACCTGTTTGCGGTCACGACCTACACGTTCAAACTTAACCTTGCCGTCGATAAGAGCAAACAAGGTATCATCGGAACCGCGGCCTACGTTGTTGCCTGCGTGGATGTGTGTTCCTCTCTGGCGGACAAGGATGTTGCCTGCGAGAACAAACTGACCGTCTGCCCTCTTAACACCAAGACGTTTGGATTCGCTGTCGCGACCATTCTTGGTAGAGCCCATTCCCTTTTTATGAGCGAACAACTGGATGTTTATTTTCAACATAAATGTCTACACCTCCGAAATAATCGTGATTTTGTCAGGATACTGATAAGAAAGTTCGGTAATATGAAGTTTAAAACCCTCAAGAACCACCCTGCTCTGCGATGAAATATTATTAACCTTAATTTCCATCAAAGCATCATCAACACGTGCAATCACATCGTCAAAGACGATATCACTTACGGTGTTGGCGGTCATATATGCTGCAGAAGAAACCGCGGCACAAACGAACCTTCCTTCGTCATCGTCACAGTCGGATGAACTGTGACCGTAAAGGCTGAAACCGTAAATCCCCTGACTGTCTGTCAGAAATTTCACCTTTGTCATAATCAGCCGATCTCGTTAATCTGTACCTTAGTATAGGGTTGTCTGTGACCCATTTTACGGGAACTGCTCTTCTTGGGTTTGTAGGTAAATACGGTTACCTTCTTGCCCTTGCCGTTTTTGAGAACGGTACCCTTAACAAAAGCATCTTTTACATAAGGTTTGCCGACCTTAAGGGTCTTATCGCTGACTGCGATAACCTTATCAAAAGTAACTTCTTCGTCAACTTCGGCGTTCAGTTTTTCAACATAGATAACATCACCGTTTTGAACACGGTACTGTTTTCCGCCTGTTTCAATAATTGCGTACATTTTTTTACACCTGCCTGATATTTACAGTCTCGCTAAAGATAGGCGTGCAC
>CAZGRC010000240.1:0-1742 GCA_964528125.1 uncultured Ruminococcus sp. | reverse complement strand
CGGTTGTGCCGACGGCACCACCATTATAATTCGTGATATTTTCTTTAACACACCGGCAAGAATGAAATTTCTTAAAAAGGATGTTTCTGAGGGCAACGCCGTTGCCGGTGTTATTGAAAGAGCCGCGCTTTCGCATCCCGAAATTGCATTTAAATTTATCCGTGAAGGCAAACAGGTTATGTCTTCGGTCGGGGACGGCAAACTTTCTTCTGCGATTTACAGTGTACTCGGACGTGATTTTTCAAAAGGACTTATACCGGTTTCCGGCGGAAAAGACATTATAAAAGTTGACGGTTTTACCTGTAAGCCCGTTATGTGCCGTCAGTCGCGCGCGGGGCAATATATCTTTTTGAACGGACGCCTTGTGAAATCCGGTACGGTTGTAGCCGCCACGGAACAGGCGTATAAAAATCAGTCAATGGTTGGCAAATTTCCCGCTTTTGTTCTTAATGTTACCGTACCTTTCTCAATGGTTGATGTAAATGTTCATCCCGCCAAGACCGAAGTTCGCTTTGCGGACGAGCGCAAGGTTTTTGAAGCGGTTCACTATTCTGTTAAAAGCGCCATTTCAGCTGGTGATACCCGTCCCGTTATTGATATGAGCGTCGCCCAAAGGCGCGCAGATAACTTTACGCGAATGACAACAGAGGAATATAAAACTATTCCTCTTGAAGAAAAAACGACCGTTGCCGAACGCGCTTATTTGTCGCCCGGTTCCGCCACTCGTCTTCGGGATGACAGTCTGCCTTATTTCGCACGGGAGGACGTAAAGGATTATATCGCAAAGAAAAATGCCGAATTGAAATCTGACAAAACCGATAATTTTCCCGAAAAATGCGGTAAATCGGTCGATGTAAATATTACTTGCGACGTGCCCGACGAAAATAATACCGTTGAAAATACTATTTCTTTTGCGTCTGCGAAAAAATCGGTACATTCTCAAGTAAACGCTGAAATAATTGAAGAAAAAACAATCGCTCCAACCGAAAAATCGGAAACGGAGCCGAGATATATCGGAGAAGCGTTTGCCACATACATAGTAGTGGAAATGGGTGACAGTATTTTTCTTATCGACAAACACGCCGCACACGAAAGAATCATATATAACGATATGAAAGGCAAACGCACGGTGCAAACACAGGCGCTTTTGTCGCCCGTTACGGTTAAACTCGGTTCGGATGAATATACCGCCGTGCTTGACAATATTTCATTGTTCGAAGATGCCGGATTTGAAATTGAAGATTTCGGCAACGGCACGGTTATTGTGCGCGCCCTGCCCGCAACGCTTCTTTCGGATGATGTGACTTTTGTTGTTACCGAGGCGGCAAGCAATCTTTGCGAGCGCGGAAGTCTCGAGATCGAAAAGTTAGACCACATATACCATACCGTCGCCTGCAAAGCTGCGATGAAAGCGGGCTGCAGGACTTCACCGCAGGAACTGACCCTGCTTGCAAAACGCGTTCTTTCCGACCGCGAAGTTATGTATTGTCCGCACGGCAGACCGGTTGCTTTTGAAATTAAAAAGCATGACCTTGAAAAGCAGTTTGGAAGAATACAATGAGCAAAGAATTTAATGTTGTTTTTGTTGTCGGTCCAACCGCTTCCGGTAAGACGGGACTCGGTGCCGCTCTCGCAAAACGTTTTGACGGCGAAGTGATATCCGCCGACTCAATGCAAATATACAAAGATATGCGAATCGCATCTGCTGCTCCTGTCAGTTGTGATGACACCCTCGGTATACC
>CAZGRC010000239.1:0-1744 GCA_964528125.1 uncultured Ruminococcus sp. | reverse complement strand
GTGTTTTGCAGCCTACCGAGGGATATAACTACCTCGCCATAAACGATGATGTTTATCTCTACACCGGAATGACTTCGGTGACAAGCGACGAATCAAATGTTGGATTTGTACTTGTGAATATGCGCACCAAGGAAACAAAGTTTTATTCGATTCCCGGTGCCGAGGAATATTCTGCAATGGATTCCGCCGAAGGTCAGGTTCAGCACCTCGGCTACAGATCGACCTTCCCCCTGCTTCTTAACATTTCCGAGCGCCCGACCTATTTCGTGTCACTAAAAGACAGCGCGGGTCTTGTAAAAATGTATGCCTTTGTCGATGTTCAGCAATATCAGATTGTGGGCACGGGGAGCAGTATTGAAGCGGCTCGCGCCGATTATATGTCGAAATTGAAATCTGAATATGTCGGTGTTGAAGACACCGAAGAATCCTCGGTCACAGGTATTGTTTCGGCGGTGGGTTCCGCTGTTGTTGGCGGCAACACAAATTATTATATTATGCTTGAAAACAGCACCGCGGTTTACACCGTACCCATAACCCTTTCGGACGAACTGCCTTTCGTTAAGGCGGGTGACACGGTTGAACTCACCGTATCAAGCGGTGCTTCGGAAAGTGCGGTATCCGCATTCGCATTGGTGGCACGTCAACCATGAAACAAATTGTAATTATAGGTGGCGGTGCTGCCGGACTGATGGCGGCATACGGCGCCGCTTCCGCAGTCGGCGGCAATGCCGCCGTGACGGTAATCGAAAAAAACGAACGCATTGCCCGCAAGGTTATGATAACAGGCAAAGGTCGGTGCAATGTTACCAACAACTGTGATGTTGACACCCTTATTGCCAACACTCCGGGCGGCGGAAGATTTTTGTATTCGGCATTCAACCGCTTAACCCCGACCGATGTTATGACCTTCTTTGAGGAGCTTGGCGTACCGCTTAAAACCGAACGGGGAAACCGCGTTTTCCCCGTTTCGGATAAGGCATCGGATATTGTTGATGCGCTTTCCCGCTGTGCCCGAAAAAACAGGGTGAATATAATTAAAGGTTCGGCGAAAAAAATTGTCCGGCAAAACGAAAGTGTTGCCGGTGTAACACTTTCCGACGGACGATTTATCTCCGCCGACTGCGTTATTCTTGCAACGGGAGGTCTTTCCTACCCGACAACCGGCTCCACCGGTGACGGGTACGCCATCGCGCAGGAACTCGGTCACACAGTCACCGAACTTATGCCCTCGCTTGTGCCGCTTGTCTGCCACGAAGGTTTTTGCGAACGGCTTTCGGGGCTCTCGCTCAAAAATGTAACACTTTCGGTTTATGAGGACGGCAAAAAGAAACCCGTTTACACCGAACTCGGAGAAATGCTGTTCACCCATTTCGGCATATCGGGACCGCTGGTGCTCAGCGCATCGTCACATATGCGAAAAGCGGAAGAAAAGAAATATACCGCCGTTATCGATTTAAAGCCGGCGTTAAACTGCGAACAGCTTGACCGACGGATTCTCCGCGATTTTTCGGAAAATCCGAACAAAAGTCTTTCAAATGCGCTTGACAAACTTTTGCCGAAAAGCATTATTCCCGTTATAATATGTCTTTCGGGAATCGAACCCAAAACCCGCATAAACCAAATTTCACGCGAACAACGTGCCGCACTTGTCGGCGCAATAAAGGGCATTTGCCTGCACATAAAAGGATTCCGTCCCGTGGAAGAAGCGATAATCACACGCGGCGGTATAAAAGTAAAAGAAATC
>CAZGRC010000238.1:0-1799 GCA_964528125.1 uncultured Ruminococcus sp. | reverse complement strand
GCATATAAAGGACTATCTTGTCGGCAAGAACCCTTTAGATATCGAAAAGCATTTTCACGATATTTACCGTGATGCCTATTGGCGTGGCGGTGCCGTTTTGATGAGTGCGCTTTCAGCCGTTGAAATGGCATTATGGGATATTTTAGGCAAACACCTGAATGTTCCCGTTTACAGGCTTTTGGGTGGCAAAGTAAACGAAAAGGTGAGAATTTACGTTAACGGATGGTTTGCCGGCGCAAAAACTCCCGAGGAGTTCGGAGAAAAGGCTAAAATTGCGGTACAACGCGGAATAACTGCCATGAAGTGGGATCCGTTTGGAAAAGCTTATCTCGAAATATCGAATAATGACCTTGATACTGCGCTTAAATGCGTGGCGGCTGTGCGCGATGCCGTTGGCGATAAGGTTGACCTTTTGATAGAGGGGCACGGTCGCTTCAATGTACCAACAGGTATTAAGATTGCAAAAGAGCTGGAACAGTTCAAGCCGATGTTCTTTGAGGAACCGACACCGCCAGATAATTTGGAAGCTTTAAAGAGTGTGCGTGATAAATCACCTGTCGCGATTTCGGCAGGTGAACGCCTTTATACCCTTAAATCATATAAAAACCTTTTCGAAATGCGTGCGGCAGATTATATCCAGCCCGACATTTCTCACGCAGGAGGTATTATGGAGCTGAAAAAGATCGCTGCGGTAGCAGAAGCCTACTACATACCGTTTGCTCCGCATAATCCGTCCGGTCCTGTTGCCAATGCCGCAACATTGCAGCTTGCCGCTTGCTGTCCGAATTTCTCAATTCTTGAAATTATGTACAGCGATGTCGAGTGGCGCAAGGATGTGACCGATGAGAGTCTCACATATAATGACGGATATATCACCATCCCCGACAATCCGGGTCTCGGAATCGAAATAAATGAAGAAGAATGCTTAAAGCACCCTTATGTGCCGCACACGCTTCGTCACTATACAGGAGCTTTGACCGATATAAGACCTGCACGCACGGAATTTTATTTTTAAAGGAGCTTTAATATGAATAAAGCAGTGTTCATAACCGGTGCCCATAATAATACAGGCTACGGAATAGCCGAGCTTTTTGCCGGCAATGGTTGGGATGTGTTTGTAACGAGTCGCCAAAAAAATGAGGCCGAAAATGCGGCGAAAAAATTGAGTGAGAAATACGGCATTTTCTCAAAAGGCTATGAATGTAACATCCGCAATGAGCAACAGATAATCGACATTTTCAACGATATCGATAAAACCGAAAGAACGGTCGAAACGGTTGTTTTAAATGCCGCAAATATGGGATTTGACCCGCAAGACCCCGCCGCGGGACAGGACTTTTGGACGGTGCCCGTAAGCGATTTTCAAGAGGTGTTCGAAACCAACCTTGTTTGGAATTTTATGATAATCCGCCAGGCGGCGATACGTATGCGAGAAAGACATAAAGGCTCTATAGTCTTTTTAAGCTCCAATACGGCATACCGAGCAATACCAAACCGTGCCGCATATTCCGCATCTAAGGGAGGAATAAACGCTTTCGCA
The DNA here is from genome assembly GCA_964528125.1 of uncultured Ruminococcus sp. GTDB lineage: Bacteria > Bacillota > Clostridia > Oscillospirales > Acutalibacteraceae > UBA737. Next base: position 259 of record CAZGRC010000238.1, on the reverse strand, counting down.
AAGGCACTTGCAGTTGATTTGGGACAGTACGGAATACGCTGTAATGTTGTCCTCCCGGGCACTATCAAAACCGAACGTTGGGTATCTATGGGAAATAAGCAAATAGTTAACGGAATGCTTACTCCGATAGGTGATATTTCGGATTTTGAAGATGTCGCAAATGCCTGCTGGTTTTTTGGTACCGATATGTCGAAAAATATAACGGGAACCGAGCTTATCGTTGACGGCGGAATGTCATGTCAGCTGTATCCCTCTATTT
>CAZGRC010000237.1:0-1822 GCA_964528125.1 uncultured Ruminococcus sp. | reverse complement strand
CTATTACACCAACTCTTCACACCTTCCCGTGGGTTATACCGAGGATATATTTGAGGCGCTTGAAATTCAGGATGAATTGCAGACACTTTATACTTCCGGCACGGTATTCCACGCATTCCTCGGTGAAAAGATGCCCGATTGGAAATCTGCCGCAACACTTGTACGCAAGATTGCCGAAAATTATCGTTTGCCTTATTACACACTTTCACCGACATATTCGGTATGCCGTAATCACGGTTATATCAACGGTGAGGTTTATGAGTGCCCCGATTGCGGTGAAAAGACCGAGGTATACAGCCGTATAACCGGTTATTATCGCCCTGTTCAAAACTGGAATGACGGTAAGGTACAGGAATTTAAGGACAGAAAGCTCTACAATATTGCAGAGTCTAAACTCAATCTTCACACCGCAGTAAAAAAAGCGGCAAACGGCTATGACGAAACCGAAGCGGTCGCAAAGCCGATGCTCTTTGTAACACGTACCTGCCCCAACTGCAGAATAGCAAAGGCAGAACTTGAAAAGGCACACATTGAGTATGATGTTATCACGGTTGAAGACAATCCCGAACTTGCACGTCAGTACGGTGTACAGATGGCACCCACACTTGTTGCAGGCAATCAAAAGATTGAAAACGCTTCAAACATCAAGCGTTACGCCGCAGGTTGCTGATAACAAAACGTAAATATGCCCGCACAGGTTTTTAAGCCCGTGCGGGTGTTTTTTGCAAACAAATATAGGTGAAAGGTCGGGAAAACATAGCGTAGGTAAGAATATCCCCAATATGAGTATATAATATGAAGTGCGGGTCTTGACAGACAAAATGTTTGGTGGTATAATTGTATACAACAATACAAAACGAAGGAGTGACGGCAATGCTTGAGCTTTCGGATAAGACACACCTGCTTGAACAGGATACGTATAAATACTCGATTCAAGACGTTGAAGAACCCAATCTTTACCGTGAGTATTATAATTATGAGGATGTCCCGCGCGTTGTTTTCAACCACAGGCGCGTACCTATGGGTATGCCCGCAGATATTTGGATAACCGATACTTCGCTCAGAGACGGTCAGCAGTCGGTTGAACCCTATACCGTAGAGCAGATAGTCGAACTTTATAAACTTATGTCGAAACTGGGAGGTCCCTACGGCATTATCCGCCAGACCGAATTCTTTGTTTACAGCAAAAAGGATAGGGAAGCACTTTTGAAGTGTCAGGAATTGGGACTTAAATTTCCCGAAATCACGACATGGATTCGTGCCAACAAACAGGATTTTCAACTTGTGCGTGACCTCGGCATAAGGGAAACCGGTATTTTGGTTTCGTGCAGTGACTATCACATATTCAAAAAACTCAAAATGACACGTAAACAGGCAATGGATACCTATCTTGCCGCCGTTGCACAGGCATTTGAATCGGGCGTTATGCCGCGTTGTCATCTTGAAGATATAACCCGCGCCGATTTTTACGGTTTTGTTGTTCCCTTTGTGAACGAACTGATGAAAATGTCGCGCGATGCGGGTATTCCGGTAAGAATACGCGCCTGTGATACAATGGGTTACGGTGTTCCGTATCCGGAAGTGACACTTCCGAGAAGTGTGCCGGGCATAATCTACGGCTTGCAACACTATTCCGATGTGCCGAGCGAAATGCTTGAATGGCACGGTCATAACGATTTTTACAAAGCGGTTGCAAACGCTTCTACGGCGTGGCTGTACGGCGCATCTTCGGTAAACTGTTCATTGCTCGGCATCGGGGAACGCACAGGAAATGTTCCTCTTGAAGCAATGGTTATGGAATATGCATCGCTCAGAGGTTCGT
>CAZGRC010000236.1:0-1828 GCA_964528125.1 uncultured Ruminococcus sp. | reverse complement strand
TTTTATATGTATGTAAAGATTTTTTCTTCGCTTGAAAAATGTTTTTTGGATGAGGATTTTTCGGCAAAACATGAATATACACAGGGAACGTGTATGCTTAACGAACGTTTTCATTTTACAGTCGGATACGGAATGGGAAAAGAATGTACCTCACAGTCTTATAAAAAACTTGAGGTTGTATCTCAGATAAAAGATTATATAACAGTTTATAAAATTCAGCATATGCCCGTGCATATGCCGTGTTATCCCGACCGCATTGACGATAATTATCTCAGAACAACTCCGGGACTTTATCCTGATATGCTTATGCCTGTCCCCGGTGACGGTCGTCTTGTTATGGGCGCGAACTATGAATCGCTTTATGTTGAGGTTGATCCTTGCGGTAATGTTGCGGCGGGTGAATATCCGATTGAACTGAGATTTTTGAATACAGACGGCGGACTTTGGGAAAGCGCTGTTTTTACACTTGAAATAATCGATGCGGCACTGCCCGAGCAGGAACTTATAAACACGCATTGGTTCTACTGTGACTGTTTGCAGGATTATTACCATACCGAAAGTTTTGACGAACGCCATTGGCAGATTATCGAAAACTTTATGAAAACGGCGGTAAAACGCGGTATAAATATGATTTTGACTCCGATTTTCACCCCTGCACTTGATACTGCTGTAGGTGGTGAACGCACCACTACACAGCTGGTCGGTGTGAAGTTTGAAAACGGTAAATACACTTTTGATTTTTCGCTTCTTGGACGTTGGGTCGATTTGTGCGATAAGGTTGGTGTGAAATATTTTGAAATTGCACATTTCTTTACCCAGTGGGGCGCCGCCCACGCGCCGAAAATAATGGCAACATCGAACGGTGAATACAAAAAGATTTTCGGTTGGAAAACCGATGCCTGCGGTGAAGATTATAGGGCGTTTTTACAGGCGTTTATTCCGCAATTTATTGAATTTATGAAGTCGAAAAACGGTGCCGACAAGCGTTGCCTGTTTCATATTTCGGACGAACCCGGTATGCAACATTTGGAACAGTATACCGCTTCGCGTGCAGTTGTTGCCGATCTGCTTGAAGGATATCCCATAATAGATGCACTTTCGGATTATGAATTTTATAAAACGGGGGCGGTTACAAATCCTGTTCCGTCCAATGACCATATTGAAAAATTCCTCGAAAACAGGGTGCCGAATCTTTGGACATATTACTGTTGCGGTCAGGCGGTTAATGTTTCCAATCGATTTATGACAATGCCGTCGGCGCGGAATCGCGTTATCGGCACTCAATTTTATAAATATGACATTGTGGGCTTTTTGCACTGGGGATATAATTATTACAACACGCAGTTTTCTTATGAAAATGTAAACCCTTTTTTGAGAACCGACGGCGAATATTTTGTGCCGTCCGGTGATACGGCGGTTGTCTATCCCGCACCCGACGGCACGGTGTATGAGTCACTGCGTCTGCTTGTATTTGAAGAAGGAATTCAGGATTTGCGCGCCCTTAAACTTTGTGAAAAACTTTGCGGCAGGGAAAGAACCATGCAAATTCTCGAGGAGGGTATTGAACCCATAACATTTGCATCATATCCGCACGGTGAAGCGTGGTTGCTTGACGTGCGCGCGCGTATAAACGAGGCGATAAAGTCGAAAATTCATAAAAAATAATATGTGAATTGCTTTGGTGCAGTCCGAAAATTTGAATTCGGACTGCACCGCTGTTTTTTACCGAAATGGCAAAAAAAGGAGGTCAAAAAAACGGCATTTCGACCGTCGGTGTAGGTTTGTCAATGATATGTTACAAAATCAGAAAACTTCGCCGTTATAGATA
>CAZGRC010000235.1:0-1832 GCA_964528125.1 uncultured Ruminococcus sp. | reverse complement strand
AATAACCGTAACATCGGGGTGAATTTGCAAGAGTGATGAGGGGACTTCCGGTGTGATGGGACCGTGGAATGCTTTTTCCAAAATTTCCTTTTTGGCGGAACCGTTTGCGATAAGCAGAATACGCTTTGCCTGCATAATGGAAGCCATACCCATTGTTATCGCGCTGCGAGGAACATCGGCTTCGCTTGCAAAGAAGCGGGAGTTTGCTTTTACGGTTGATTCGTCAAGAGCAACTTCGTGGGTTTCGGCAGTGAAGTGTGAATCGGGCTCGTTAAAACCGATGTGACCGTCAAGACCGATACCGAGCAGTTGCAAATCTATCCCGCCGAGTGATTTTATGTGCGCATCGTAAGCGGCACCTTCGGCGGCAAGGTCTGCGGCACATCCGTTTGGAACAAAGGTCTTTGTTTTGTCGATATTTACATGATCGAAAAGATTGTCGTTCATAAAATAACGGTAACTTTGAGCGTTTGTGCCGTCAAGACCGACATATTCATCAAGATTTACAGAAGTGACAGCCGAAAAATCAAGTTCGCCGTTGGTGTATTTTTTGATAAGATTTTTGTAGGTTCCGACAGGTGAAGAACCTGTTGCCAAGCCCAAAACACAGTCGTTTTTAAGAATGACCTGCGCCGCGATTATATCTGCGGCAACACGGCTTAACTCTTCATATGTATTAACGTTTATAAATTTCATTTTGACGAAATCTCCTTAAATATATTTTTTTACAATGTTTTTCATACTGTCCCAATTCTTTTCCATTTCGCTTACCAGTTTAAACTGTGTGCGGCAACGGACAAGATTGTGTTCGGGATAGTGAATTTTAAAGTAGGTGTCGCCGTTTAAATAGTCGGTTAAAAAGCGCATTCCGCATTCAACCGTCATCATTTTTGAGCCCTCCGGCAAAAGAAGTATTTCACTTTCTTTCATAAGACCGCCGTTGCCGTCGGTATAGCCTTTTACATATGCTTCAAATAGTTCAAGGTCGATTGCAACCTTTGAAAGGTCGGTTTCGTCCTCGGCGGCGGTGCTTGCACCGAAACGAATCGAATCACCGAAATCGTTTACCGAGAATCCCGGCATAATGGTATCGAGGTCGATAACGCAAAGCGCGGTGCGGGTTGCGGCATCAAGCATAACATTGTTGGACTTGGTGTCGTTGTGTGTTACACGAAGCGGCAACTTGCCTTCGCGATGATAATCGTAAAGCACCGAGTAAAAATCTTTGCGTGCTTTTACAAACTCAATTTCCGCCTGAACACCTGCGGCACGTCCTGCCTTGTCTTCCTCAACCGCCTTTAAAAAGTCTTTGTAGCGCTTTGGTGTGTTGTGAAAGTCGGCAATGGTTTCGTGAAGCAGTTCGGCGGGGAAATCGTTGAGATAACGTTGGAACTGACCGAACGCCACCGCACACTGATAAAAATCTTCGGCGTTTTCGGGGCGTTCAAGGCAGATGGAATTTTCAATAAAATTGTAAACGCGCCAGCAACGGCCGTCACTGTCGATAAAACAATGCTCGCCGTCGGCGGTGGGAACCATTGAAAGAACAGCGCGCTTGTCCGAAATACGTTCTCCGAGGAAAGCGGTTACCTTTTCAATGTTTTCGATAACCTTTTTGGGTTCGGGGAAAACATTGTTGTTGACTGCCTGCAAAATAAAACGTTCTGTGCCGTTTTCGTTTTCGCAAACAACCAGATAAGTATCGTTAATATGACCGTTGCCGTAGGGTTCGCAGGATTTCACACCGTCAAGTTTAAACTTTGTCAGTGCTGTTTTTTCCTTTGCAATATCAATTCTTGCCATAATAAAAACCTCGTATTATTTAATTTTTT
>CAZGRC010000234.1:0-1832 GCA_964528125.1 uncultured Ruminococcus sp. | reverse complement strand
GTATTATACATAATATTTCGGTTCCTGTTTTATTTTATAATTCGCGGCACGCGCGGGGAAATTCCGCAAACTATTTCATAGTTTATTGTACCGCAAATCCGCGCGATTTCCTCCACGGGCAAATCTTTACCGAAAAGCAAAACTTCGTCGCCCTGTTTTACGCCGTCGATTTGGCTTACATCCACCGTAAACTGATCCATACATATTCTGCCGATTATAGGTGCGCGCTTACCGTTTATTATTACACTGCCCTTGCCAGACAGCAATCGCGGATAGCCGTCGGCATATCCCGCCGTTACGGTGGCGATCTTCATTTCGTGTTCGGCAGTAAACGTTCTGCCGTAACTTACGGTGTTGCCTGCCTGTATTTTTTTGACCTGTGACACCACCGATTTTACGGTCATAACGGGTTTGAAATCCAATCCTGTCTTAAGGGTCGCAGACGGAGTTAGACCGTAAAGTATTATTCCCGCACGGCAAATATCAAGATGTTTATTAAAATCCCGACAAAGCGCCGCCGAGTTGCAGCAGTGGCGCATAATATTTTTAAAGCCGACATCTTCAAATCGCTTGATTGCCGCAGAAAAACGGGTGTATTGCTCGTCGGTAAAACCGTCTTCTTCCTCTTCATTTCTATCAGAGACGGCAAAATGCGTAAACACGCCGGTCACATTAAATGCGGGGAGTTTTGCGGCATTTACGGCATCTTCAAGACCAGAAAGTGCCATATCGCGGCAATTAAATCCAATGCGACCCATACCTGTATCGAGTTTTATATGTACATCGACCCGAACGCCTTCCGAAGCGGCGCAATCCGAGAGTGCTTTTGCATATTCCGACGAAAAAACGCACTGTGTAATGCTGTTTTTCGCGAGTTCTTTTGCACATTGCGGCGGAGTGTATCCGAGGATGAGAACATCACTTACAATGCCGCAGTTGCGCAACTCAAGCGCTTCTTCGATATTTGAAACGGCAAAAAGCCCAACACCGTTTTGTTGAAGCAAAGAAGCGATATCGGCGGCAGAATGACCGTAAGCATCTGCTTTTACAACCGCCATAACGCGGCTTTCTCCGGCGTTTTGCTTTATAATTTCAAGATTATGTAACAGTGCGGAAGTGTCAATCTCCGCCCAAGTGCGATGTAAAAATTCCAAAATCATCATTCCCTTTCGGGTAGGTATAATGTGTTATATATTAGTATACCACTAATTTATTTATTTTGCAATCGCTTGTTTAATGCACCCGCAAACGGAATAAACAGCAGACTAAGCAAAAGCCATAAAAACGAATACAGCAAGCATACCTGACCGCCGATATTAAACGGCAATTTACTGTAGTCCCAAACATTCTTTTTAAGTATCACATTAAACAAAACACCGAAAAGCAGTTCAATCGTTGTAATAAAGGCACTGCCCATAACGGCACAGGCAAAAAGCCCCGCTTTTTTGCGTTTTTCGGCAATGGAGGAAAGTCCCAAAAAGGCAATTCCGCCTGCCCACAACATTGACCAATGTGTATATCCGCGCCAAAGTATTTCAAGAAGCCCGTAACCGCAGGCACCTATAGAAAAAATCACAAATCTTGCATTATGCTTGCTCATAAAACCACCCGTAACAATAATTGATACCGCCGAAAATGTTGTGCGATTTTTAATCAATATGCTTATTATCCTCAAAAAAAGAAAAAATATTCATATGCGCAAAAAACGGTATGGGCAAGCGGAATTTTTTCAAACGGTACCGGCGAACTTTTAAACACAGAAACGCTTGACGAATTAAAAGGCGATTTTATAAAAAACATATTGATATTTACAAAATATAACAGTATAATAT
>CAZGRC010000233.1:0-1854 GCA_964528125.1 uncultured Ruminococcus sp. | reverse complement strand
CGTCTTACCTTTTTCTTCTTATAATCAGGCACCTTTATTCACCTCGGTAAAAAACTTCATTAAGGACAAGTCCCTGCGGAGGAAGTGTCGGACCGCCGAGTTCGCGCTTCCCGCTTTGAAACATATCGTTTGCACAGTTCGGAGAAAGTCTCCCCATACCGACTTCAAGCGCTGTGCCCGCCGCAATCCTTACCATATTGTAAAGAAATCCGTCGGCTGATATTGAAAAACGTATAATGCGTTCGTCTTTGCAAACCGAACACTCGCTTACGGTGCGCACGGTGTCGGAGGTGGTTCTTCCCGAAGAAGAAAACGCGACAAAGTCGTGTGTGCCGATAAGATTTTCACAAAACCGCGCCATAAGCCCGATATCGGGTTCGCGTTCGATTCTTAATGCATAACGCGACAAAAACGGATTCGGCAAACCGCAATAAAAACTGTATATATAGTTTTTGCCCTTTGCCCGATAACGTGCGTGAAAATCGCTTTCCACTTCACTGTAACCCACAACGGCAATGTCATTCGGCAAAACGGAATTGAGACCTTTTAAAAATGCATTTTCGGGTAAGCGTTCATCACAGTCAAGATGCAGACAAAACATTTTTGCATGCACACCGGCATCGGTACGGCTGCAACCCGTTACAGAGGGGCGCATCCCCAACAACTTTTCAAGGGAATCCTGCAAGGTCTGCTGAACCGTGATACCGTTCGGCTGAACCTGCCATCCGCAATATGCGGTGCCGTCATATGAAATTGTAAGCAGTACACGTTTCAAACAAAGCGCCGTCCTTTAAAACGCCTTTTACAGCAAAATTTTTATAATCAATACACCGACACAAAATGCCGTACAGAAAGCCGCCGCAAACAAATCACGCAAATGAAAATGCAACTGTTTCATTCGTCGTCTGCCCTCGCCGCCGTTATAACAGCGACATTCCATTGCTTCGGCAAGTTCATACGCGCGCCTTACCGAAGATATCAAAAGTGGTATCAAAATCGGTATCAGCGCCCTAATACGCTCGGTAAGTTTTCCGTTTTCAAGGTCGGCACCGCGCGCCTTTTGCGCATTCATAATTTTTTCGGTTTCCTCAACCAAAGTCGGTATAAAACGCAGAGCAATGGTCATCATCATAGCCAAGGTATGCACGGCATTTTTCAGTCCGAAAAAACGAAGCGGAGACAGCAAACTCTCGATTGCGTCGGTCAAATCATTCGGGGTTGTTGTGTAGGTCAACACCGAACTTACAAGTATGAGTAACATTATACGCGCTGCCATATAAAAAGCGCGCCAAAGTCCGCCGGTTGTAACCGTTAACTTCCAAACCGAAAAAAGTTCGTAACCGCCGTCACCGTAAAAAACATTTATAACGGCGGTAAAAATCAGTATGGGCAATATCGCCTTAATGTTTTTAAAAAACATCCTAAACGGAACGCGCGAAAAAAGCACCACTGCCAATGTGAACGCCGCAGACAGCAAAAACGCCCACGGGTTTGACGACACAAACAAAAAGACGATAACAAGTATCAAAAGCAACATTTTAGTACGCGGGTCAAGGCGGTGCACAATCGAATTGTCCTCAAAATACTGACCGAATGTTATATCTTTAATCATTTCCGCGACCGCCCTTCAAAAAGTATTCGACCGCTGCATCAACCGTAAAGATATTATTCGGCACAGAGAGTCCTTTTCTTTTCAGTTCGTAAAATATTTTCGTGACCATAGGAACATTAAGACCGATTTCAGCAAGGTGTCGACCCTCGGAAAACACCTGTTCTACGGTTCCGAACATTTCAAGTTTTCCCTTGTTCATAACAAGAAGTTTATCGGCAAGAACCGCCATATCCTCCATATTG
>CAZGRC010000232.1:0-1869 GCA_964528125.1 uncultured Ruminococcus sp. | reverse complement strand
GATTTGCCATATCCTTAATGCAGATAACATCGGCACCCATTTTTTCAAGGGTCTTTGCAAGTTCAACAAAGTATGCTTCGTTATGAACGGGGCTCGATGTATAGCTCAATGCGATTTCGGCAATACCGCCGTACTTCTTGCAGGATTTAAGTGCCTGTTCAATGTTTCTTACGTCATTAAGAGCGTCGAAAATACGGATAACATCAATACCGTTTTCAATCGACTTTTTAACGAACATATCAACGACATCATCGGCATAGTGTTTATATCCGAGAAGATTCTGTCCGCGAAGAAGCATTTGAAGTTTGGTGTTGGGCATATGCTTTTTGATTGTGCGAAGTCTTTCCCATGGGTCTTCATTAAGAAAACGCATACAGGAATCGAATGTCGCACCGCCCCAACACTCAACCGACCAATAACCGATTTTGTCCAATCTTTCAAGCGCGGGAATCATATCTTCGATACGCATTCTGGTTGCCGCCTGTGATTGGTGAGCATCACGCAGAATGGTATCGGTTATATATAAGGGTTTCTTTTCCATTACTTTATCTCCTTAGTGGAATAATCCGATTTACTGACCGAAGAGCGCTATAAGCACACCGGCTGCTATTGCCGAGCCGATAACACCTGCAACGTTCGGACCCATAGCATGCATAAGCAGGAAGTTTGACGGATTTTCTTTCTGACCGACTGACTGCGAAACACGTGCCGCCATGGGGACAGCCGAAACACCTGCCGAGCCGATAAGGGGATTTACCTTGTTCTTGCTGAACAGGTTCATGATTTTTGCAAGCAGTATGCCGCCCGCGGTACCCATACCGAATGCGACAATACCCATTGCAAGAATTGCGAGGGTTTGACCGTTAAGGAATGTCTTTGCCGTAGCCGTTGCACCGACGGATATTCCGAGGAATATCGTAACAATATTCATCAGTTCATTTTGTGCCGTCTTGCAAAGACGATCAGCCACACCAGATTCTTTCCACAGGTTACCGAGCATAAGGCAACCGACAAGCGGAGTTGCCGACGGAACAAGAAGTGCCACAAATATTGTTACCGCAATCGGGAAAATTATCTTCTCGGTCTTGGAAACGGTGCGCAGGGGTTTCATTACTATTGCGCGTTCCTTTTTGGTTGTGAGCAACTTCATAATAGGCGGCTGGATTACGGGAACCAACGCCATATAACTGTACGCCGCAACGGCGATAGGTCCGAGCAGGCTGGGATAGAGTTTAGAAGTGGTGTAAATAGCCGTAGGACCGTCTGCACCGCCGATGATACCGATAGATGCGGCGGCTTCCTGTTCAAATCCGAACAGATAAACACAGCCGATAAATGTCGCAAAAATGCCAAACTGCGCAGCGGCGCCGAGAAGCAGTGACTTGGGGTTTGAAATCAGCGGACCGAAGTCGGTCATGGCACCTATGCCGACAAAGATAAGGCAGGGGTAGAGACAGGTCTTAACGCCGATATAAAGTATATCCAAAAGACCGCCGTCGTGCATTATTTTGCCGTATCCTATTTCCCCGTTCATAAACTGTGTCCAGAGTTCGCTGTGATACATTTCCGCACCCGGAAGATTGGTAAGCAACATACCGAATGCAATACCTATAAGTAAAAGCGGCTCAAACTGTTTTTTAATAGCGAGCCACAAAAGCAGAAGAGAAACCGCGATCATTACGAGGTTTTTCCAGCCACCGTCCATAAAGCCGTTACCCAGCATATAAAAGCCGGTTTGCTTTAAAAAATCCAAAAGAGCTTCCATTGTGATTCCTCCGTCGGCGATTAACCGATAACAACGAGGGTCTCGCCCGTTTCAACGGTTGCACCCTTGGTTGCATTAACTGCGGTAACAGTGCCGTCACAGGG
>CAZGRC010000231.1:0-1873 GCA_964528125.1 uncultured Ruminococcus sp. | reverse complement strand
ATTCGTCACTTCTTTTTTATTCAACACTGTAACACTTCTATTGTAAACCTACAAACCGCGTTATTACGTCGCTTTCGGACAACAAATCAAGGAGAGTCGGCATTTTATTCGTAAAATACGGTTTATACCGTGATTTTTTCAAACCTCGCACCGATAAATTCGCAGAGCGTTTTTGGGTTTAAGCATATCTGTCTGCCGACCCTGCCGGCACTGACATAAAATTCTGTGAGGTTTTCCGCACTTGAGTCGATTACCGTGGGAAAGGGCTTTTTCATACCTACGGGTGAACAACCGCCGTGGATATATCCCGTTAACGGCAAAAGTTCTTTTTGTTTTATCATTGATATGGATTTTACGCCGACCGCCCGTGCCGCCGCCTTTAAATTAAGTGTTTCGGCAACGGGAATTACAAAAACAAAGTGTTCGCCCTTTCCGGATTCGGTTACCAGAGTTTTAAAGACCGATTCTTTCGGCTCACCGAGCGCTTCGGCAATGAGTATGCCCTCGGTAAATTCGGTTGAGTATTCAAAACCGACATACGGTATTTTATTTGCATCAAGTATGCGCATTACGTTTGTTTTATCGTTTTTAGCCATTTTATCACCGCACATATTTTACCACATTTCGACACAATGTTCAAGAGCACACCGAAAATCGGCAAAGAAAAACCGCCTGCCCGAAAGGACAGGCGAAAGATGGGCTTTACAAAAAGCGTTGCGACACCTTTTTAAGGGGGGCGGCAAGCGGCAAAACAAGGGAACAGGCAAAAAGATTTCCGACACCGTGTACAAAATCCCACGGAAGCCCTGCGATTATCCACGCAACGGTACCTTTGAAATCAAGCCCAAACAAAAGCGCCTGTGCAGGTGCATAGAGTGTACCGTACAAAAAACCGTGCATGGCACCGACTGCCATATAAACCGGAAGCGCAATCTTTTTGGGCATATTTTTCGGCAATATAAGTGTTACTCCGATAAGCGGTGCCCAGATATAAAGATACGGTATCCACCAAAGGTTGAAACCGTTAAGTAACCCCGTCAACATAATAAAAACAATAACAGGGAAAACGGCGCGCCAACGGTAAACAACGGTAAACGTGATGATAAGCAGTGCAAGAATGTGAATGTTCGGAAGAAATTCCATCACGATTTTGGAAAGGTACATAAATGTTCCCAAAAGTGAGAATACCGTGATACGGCAGATTGCTTTAAAGCCCTTGCTCATTATTTGGAAATTCTGAACTCGTAATTTGCGCCGTCTGTGATTTCGGTGATGTCAACACCGGTCATAGCATATTCGCCGTCGATGTAGAAAGCCCAATATGTGCCGTCTGTGTCATAGTCTGCGGTAATGCCGTTAACCTTTTTGACATAAAGACCGTATTCGCTGTTGTCACCCTCGATAAGCTTTGCATCAAGCAGTGCTTCGCCGACGGTGGTTTTGTCTGTGCGAACGGTGAATTCGGTTTTGTTGCCGTCAAGGTCGGTGACGGTGAAACCGAATTCGGTCTTGCCATCGCCAACGGTCAAAACGCCGTCGGAAGAGGTTTGTGACGAGCCGGCAGGCTCGGAATTTGCGGTCGTGTCGCCGCAAGCTGTCATAGTCAGTGCCATAGCCGCAGTAAGCATCAAACATATAATGACAGACAGTAATTTGCTTACATGGTTTGTCTTGTTCATTTGGATTACTCCTTCAATAATATTATTCGGAAAAAGTATCGGCGCTCGCAATATCCCGAAAGGGAAGATTTCCGTTTTGAAACCTCGGGTATTTCGACTTGATACCGCACCTCACCGACCTTCTCAAAATAAAAACTTCAATGGCGTTCGTCCCGTTGCGGCACGGGATATACGGCGGGCGTACTGTATATGTA
>CAZGRC010000230.1:0-1906 GCA_964528125.1 uncultured Ruminococcus sp. | reverse complement strand
CCAGCACCGGACATTCCCGTAACTATCAATAATTTCATTGTTTTTCCTCTTTTCTTCCTACGAAAATAATTTCTGTTTCAAGTTGCACACCGTCGTTTTCCAGTACAACCTGTTGAATTTTTTTAATAAGCGCCATAACATCTTTACAGGAGGCGCCGCCTCTGTTTATCACAAAACCCGCGTGTTTAACGCTGACCTGCGCCGCTCCGACACTCAGACCTTTAAGATTGTTTTTTTCAATAAGCGCACCGGCAAAATTGCCGACAGGACGTTTGAAAGTGCTTCCCGCACTGGGGTATTCAAGCGGCTGTTTATCCTTTCGCCTTTGCAAAAGTTCACGCATAGCGGCGGTAATTGTGTTTATATCACCGTGTTCAAGTTCAAATGTCACGGCGGTTATGATAAGTCCTTTTTGTTTAAATGCAGATGTTCTGTAACCGAGTGCCATATCGTCCTTTGATACCGTTATTATATTTCCGTCACCGTCCACACATTCGGCAGACACGGTTATCTGTGACATTTCTCCGCCGTAGGCACCTGCATTCATATAAAGTGCGCCGCCCACACTGCCCGGTATGCCGTAGGCAAACTCAAATCCGGTGAGTCCCGCATCCCTTGCCGCAGTACAAACGGTGGCAAGATTTGCACCCGCACCGCAGGTGATATGCCTGCCAGAAACCTTGATGTCGGACAGTGCGGAAAGACATATAACGGCACCTTCGATGCCGCTGTCGGACACAAGCAGATTTGAACCCTTGCCCAGCACAAAATACGGTACACCGAGGGCTTTTGCCGAGAAAATCACCCCGCAAAGGGTGCTTACATTCGGCACATTTATCATTATGTCGGCGTTGCCGCCTATTTTAAAGGTGGTGTGTGTGCACATCGGCTCATCAAGAGAATATGCGACATCACCCAAAGACCGAATAAACTTTTCAGGAACCATTAAGCCCCTCCGAAAAAATTATTGTTTGCCGTTAGGCTTTGTTTTCGCTGTAAAGATTGCACAGGAACGCCGCGCCGATAATGCCCGCATCGTTTCCGAGAGTGGCGGTTTTTATAACGCAGTGCTGTTTAATGCTTCTTGCATAGTTTTCGCCCTCAACGAATGCCTTAATTGGACCGGTAAGGGTTTCACCCTCTTTTGAAATACCTCCGCCGATGCAAACGACTTCGGGCTGGAATATATTTATAACATTTGAAATTCCAACCGCAACATATTCAAGATATCTGTCAACAACCATTCTTCCCACGGGGTCGCCGCCGCGCATGGCGTTAAATGCGGTAATGCCGTTTACATTGTTGATATCGTTTTCGCAAAGCTCCCACATACGGCTGTCGGGATAACGGTGCATTGCCTGCTTGGTTTGGTTGATAAGAGCCGTAGCCGAAGCATATGCTTCCCAACAACCGTGACGTCCGCAGGTGCACATTTCGCCGTTCATACTTATAACGGTGTGTCCGAGTTCTCCACCGGCATAGTTTGAACCCGAATATATTTTGCCGTCGATAATAATTCCGCCGCCGACACCGGTTCCCAGTGTTATCGCGACAAAGTTGTTGGTGTCTTTTCCGGCACCTGCCAAGAATTCGCCGTATGCCGCAGCATTGGCATCGTTTTCAATATAAAAATCTTTTCCGACACGCTCTTTCATCATTTCAACAAGGTGAACATTGTTGAAACCGAGGTTATTGGCATAAGAAACAATGCCTTTTACAGGGTCGATTGCACCGGGGCTTCCGATTCCCATTGAATCGATATCGTCAATGCCGACACCCGCATTTTCAAGCGCAAGAAACACTGCTTTTGCCATATCGTCGGCAATGGCTTCAGCCGAACGCGGTGCGTCTGTTTTCATTTTTCCGCAACCCAATATTTTGTAATTGTCGTCAACAACACCTGCAA
>CAZGRC010000229.1:0-1922 GCA_964528125.1 uncultured Ruminococcus sp. | reverse complement strand
GAATGTCCTCGGGCTCGGTTATGGCAGTAAGGTTCATTTTTTCGTTCCACTCCACCAAAAGATTACCGTATACACCTAGTCTTTCAAATACTGTCGAATCCGATTCAAGACCGAAATTGCGGCAAAGCGTTGCTATTTTTTCAAAATCAAAATTTATCATATTCTAATTTCCTTTGGAAAGATGTACCAACAATACCGAAATATCGGCCGGGCTCACCCCCGAAATTCGGGATGCCTGCCCGATATTTGCGGGGCGCACGCGTTCAAGCTTTTCGCGTGCTTCGATACGAAGCCCGTATACGTCACCGTAATTGATATCGGACGGTATCGTCTTTTTTTCAAGACGCAAAAGCTCGTTTACCTGCGACTGCTGGCGGGCAATATATCCCTCATACTTTATTTCGGTTTCTACCTTTTCACGTATATCGTCGGGCAAATCGGGTCTTTCTTTATCAAACTGCGCCAACATATCATAACCCAGTTGCGGTCGCTTTATGAGATCGGAAAGGTGCATCCCCGTAGTAAGCGGTGCCGTGCCGACACTGTTCATAAAGGAATTCACTTCATCACTCGGTGCTATTACAACACTTCTCACACGAGCAATTTCATTTTCTTTAAGTTCTGTTTTCTTAAGGAATTCACCGTACTGTTCTTTACTTATAAGACCTATCTTATAACCGATAGGCATAAGGCGTTCATCGGCATTGTCCTGACGAAGCAAAAGTCTGTACTCACTTCTTGAAGTCATCATACGGTAAGGATCTGAACAGCCTTTGGTAACAAGGTCATCGATAAGCGTTCCTATGTAGGATGATGCGCGCGAAAGGACAAGCGGCTCTTTTCCGAGCACTTTATGTGCCGCATTTATTCCCGCAATAAGTCCTTGTGCGGCGGCTTCCTCATAACCCGAAGAACCGTTAAACTGTCCCGCACCGAAAAGACCGTCAAATTTTTTGAATTCAAGCGTTGCATCAAGAGACAGCGGGTCAACACAGTCATATTCAATCGCATAAGCGTTGCGCATAATTTGAACATTTTGCAATCCTTTTATTGTGCGGTAAAATTTAATCTGCACTTCTTCCGGCAAAGAAGATGACATTCCCTGCAAATACATTTCCTCGGTGTCAGCACCGCAAGGTTCAATAAACAGCTGATGTCTTTCCTTGTCCGCAAATCGAACCACTTTGTCCTCAATGCTCGGACAATAGCGCGGTCCCACCCCCTCTATCATACCGGCATAAAGCGGAGAACGGTGAAGATTCTCACGAATCACACGGTGTGTGTCTTCATTTGTATATGAAATATAGCACACTTCGGAATTTTGAGGCGCCTGTTTGGTCGAAAAACTAAACGGCACTGTTTTTTCGTCTCCCTCTTGAACTTCAAGACACGAAAAATCTATACTGTCACGCGCAACGCGAGCGGGCGTTCCCGTTTTAAAACGCCTAAGTTCAAGACCGAGTTCGGCAAGCGAATGTGCCAGTCGGTTTGCGGGGAAACTGCCGTCGGGTCCGCTTTCGTAACAAACCTCTCCGACATATACTTTTCCCGCGAGGAATGTTCCCGTGGCAAGTATAACCGTCTTACAGGAAAACGCGGCGCCAAGCTGTGTAACGCATTTCCAGCCGTCACCGTCACGCTTTATATCGACAATTTCAGCCTGTTTAACATCAAGATTCTCTTGCAGTTCAACCGCGTGTTTCATATATCCGCTGTAGGCGCGGCGGTCTATCTGCGCGCGAAGCGAATAAACCGCAGGACCCTTTCCGCGGTTAAGCATACGGCTTTGAAGCGTGGTTTTATCTGCGGCTTTCCCCATTTCACCGCCCAAAGCATCGATTTCCATTACAAGATGTCCCTTTGCCGTGCCTCCTATGGACGGATTGCAGGGCATATTTCCAATCCAGTCAAGACTTACCGTA
>CAZGRC010000228.1:0-1964 GCA_964528125.1 uncultured Ruminococcus sp. | reverse complement strand
GTATCATACTGGCTGCTGTTTTAGCGATTGATATTATTTCAATGATATTATATTTCGTTATTTTAGGTTTGCCGCAATAATCATTATAGAACGTCGAAACCCTTGCAGATGAAATATTTCCAATAAAAAAAGGCGGATATTTGTCCGTCTTTTTTAATATGTAATGATACAAAGCAAAAAACTTTTACCCAAGTTCAAGCATTTTATCTATGCTGCGCTTGGCGGCAATGCGGATGTTTTCGGGAAGGGTTATTTCTTCAACGCCGTCACCCGCAAGGCAGTTATAGATATCAACAAGTGTTGTAAGTCGCATATCTTCACAGATACAGGATTTTGAAAGGGGGTAAAATCTTTTGTCGGGATGTTCAAAACGCAAATGTTCGACAATGCTGTTTTCGGTGCCGATTATATATTCTTTGCAGGTGTTTTTTTTCGCAAAAGACATAATCCCCGTTGTGCTTCCGACATAGTCGGCAAGTTCTGAAACTTCGTGCTTGGCTTCGGGGTGAACCAGCAACAGCGCGTTTGGATGTGCCGCCTTTTCACGCATCACATCTTCTTTCGAAAGGCGCATATGTACGGGACATCCGCCGTTTATAAAATAGAACTTTTTATCCTTCACCTGTTTTGCCACCCATCCGCCGAGGTTGCAGTCGGGTATGAAAAGTATTTCTTTTTGGGGCAGCTTTTTAACGATAGACAGTGCCGATGCAGATGTAACACAGATATCGCATTCTGCCTTGATTTCGGCAGTCGTGTTTATATATGCCACAACTGCGCAACCCTTGTGTTGCTCTTTGAAATGTCGGATTTCTTCGGCGGTAAACTGTTCCGCCATAGGGCAACCCGCCGAGGGATGAGAAAGAATCACGCGTTTTTTCGGGGAAAGAATTTTAGCAGTTTCCGCCATAAAGCGAACACCGCACATAAGCAGTGTTTGTTGCGGCACCGCCTGTGCCTGACGGCTTAAACCGAAGGAGTCACCGACAAAATCGGCTGTTTCGGTAATTTCGTGCGACTGGTATGCGTGTGCGAGGATGCAAACGCCGTTTTCTTTTTTAAGCCGCTTAATTTCACTTTGTATATCACTTATGCTTAACATTAAAACCACCTCTGAATATTGTTCAATTATATACCAAAGGCACAAATGTGTCAAGACATATGTTGACAACTGACAAGACATATGTTAAACTAAATGTCAGATTGAATTTTTGAGGGGCTTTTATGAATACAGATGTACTTATTATCGGAAGCGGATGTTCGGGACTTTACTGCGCACTGAATCTCCCCGAAACAAAGAATATTACGGTAATTACCAAATCCTTTGCAGAAGAAAGTGATTCTTTTCTGGCACAGGGCGGTATATGCATTTTGCGCGACGGTGAGGATTTTGATTCGTTTTTTGAGGACACCCTTAAAGCAGGGCACTTTGAAAACGATAAAAAGAGTGTTGAAATAATGATAAATTCTTCGCCCGACGTGCTTGCCGACCTTTTGAAATTCGGGGTTGATTTTTGCCGCCACGACGACGGCAGCCTTTCCCACACGAAAGAGGGCGGACACAGCAAAAACCGTATTCTGTATCACGATGACGAAACAGGAAAAGAGATAACCGGCAAACTGCTTGAAAGCGCAAGGCGTCGTCCGAATATAACACTGCTTGAAAAAAACGTTATGCTTGATATAATAGAATGTGACGGAGAATGTGTCGGCGCTGTTATAAAGCGTGAAAACAGTGAAATCGAAACGGTTTTCGCAGATGTCACAGTTATGGCAACAGGTGGAATAGGCGGACTTTTCAAGCATTCGACAAACTTTAAACACCTCACGGGCGATGCTTTGGCGGTGGCACTGAAACACGGTATTGCACTGCAAAACATTGACTATATACAAATACATCCGACCACGTTTTATTCTCCCGATGAAACCGACCGAAGTTTTTTGATATCGGAATCCATAAGAGG
>CAZGRC010000227.1:0-1991 GCA_964528125.1 uncultured Ruminococcus sp. | reverse complement strand
ATATTAAGATTATATAAAAATACGGAGGTGTTTTCAAGTGGCAAAGGGTATTGTTGATGAAATCAGAGATGCCGAATGCAGGGCGGAAAAGATTATTTCCGATGCCGAAATTTCCGCAAAGAAAATAATCACCGATGCCGAGAGTGCGGCAGAAGCAGCCGAAAAAGGCGCCCTGTCGAAAGCACGGCAAAATGCGGAAACCGTGATTTCCGCCGCACGGCGGGAATCGGATGAGACGGCGGACACCGCACGAAAACAAGCCGAATGTATGTGTGCGGAAATCAAAAAAAATTCTGCCGAAAAGACCGATGCCGCCGTTCTTAAGGTGATTGAAATTTTAGCATAAAATTTTGCATTTAAAAGCGTGGTGAAGTTATTTGGCAAAACTCAAATGTAAACTTGTGAGCGTTTATGTACTCGGCAATCAACTTAAATCCGTTATGAAGCGCCTTCAGGAAATGGGGGTTATGGATGTTGAAACTGCGGGTGAAGACCCCGAAACAGCCGCACCGCCCGACGGTTATGCCAAACGCGATACCGACAACCAAACCGAAATTTATGCCCGAAGTCTTGCAAGCACCGAAGAAGCACTTAAAATTCTCGATACGAGATTTAAGGAAAAAAAGGGTCTGCTTTCCGCCTTTGCGGGTTTGCCGGAAATTTCCGCAGAAGAATTTTATCTTGATAAAGACAGGGTGGAAGCGGCGCGCACTCTTGTCGGGAATATCATAAACGACGACAGGACGATTGCCGAACAGCGTGCGGAAATCCTTCGTTTGCGCACCTCTGCCGAACAGATGAAACCGTGGGAAAAACTCGATGTACCGCTTTTCTTTTCCGGAACCGCAAAAACTGCGGCATTTATTGGAACGGTATCGGGAGTCTATACCCTTGAAACACTGCTTTCCGCTCTTGCCGAAAGTTCTCCGAAACTTGAGGTTTATGCCGAAATCGTTAACAGTGATAAAGACAACACGTATATTTTCCTCTGCTGTCCGTCGGCACAGCGCGATATGGCGGAAAATGCACTCAGATTGCTTTCGTTTGCGCGACCGCCGCAGATGACCTCAAAACTTCCGAGCATTAAAATCAAGTCAAAAACGGATCGAATAAAGCAATGTGAAGAAAAAACGGAAGAATGCCTCAAACGCCTTGAAAAAGCGGCGGGCAAACGTGATGAATTGCGCATATTTGCCGATTATTGCCGAACACTTGAATATAACGGTGAGGCGCTTTCGGGTACTGTTCATACGCGACATACATCACTTATACGCGGATATGTTGCCGAAATCGATATCCCGTATTTAAAACGGAAAATTGAAAAAGATTTTAATGCGGTTGTCGAGGTGGAGGAAGCCGACGAAAAACTTGCTCCCGTAAAACTGAAAAACAATTTTTTCGCTACACCTGCCGAAACCATCACCACAATGTATTCGCTGCCGTCATACACCGATATCGACCCTACACCGCTTACCGGATTCTTTTATTATCTGCTTTTCGGTATGATGCTTTCCGATGCGGGTTACGGCTTGCTGATGGTAACAGGCACGCTTTTGGGACTGAAGTTTTTAAAACCGGCACCTAAAATGCGTCAGACACTCAGAATGTTTTTGTATTGCGGAATATCTACCGTTATGTGGGGCGCGATTTTCGGGAGTTTCTTTGGAGATGCCGTTTCTGTTATAAGCGAAACCTTTTTCGGAAAACGAATTGCGCTTCCGGCACTTCTTGACCCTATGCACGGAGATGCCGTAAAGCTTCTTTTGATAAGTATTGTTATCGGTTTTGTTCAAATAATCGCTGCTCTGACGGCAAAGTTTGTTACCGCACTTAAAAACGGCGATAAAGCGGGTGCTTTTTTCGATGCCGGACTTTGGATAACATTGCTTATCGGAATCGTTGTTGCGGTGCTCGGAATTGTCGGCTTTAAACCGCTTGTAAAAGTCGGAGCGGTAATTGCGATATCATCGGCAGTGGGACTTGTTTTGACA
>CAZGRC010000226.1:0-1994 GCA_964528125.1 uncultured Ruminococcus sp. | reverse complement strand
CAACAAGCAAACCGAGTGTCACCGTAACACGGTTAGAACCGTAAAATGAATTGAACGAACCGTCGGCATTGTAAAGTATTGCGCCCTCATATGTGCCTAAACTTAAAACATAAAAATATCCGTTTTTATCGCGAAGCACCTTTTGCGGCTGAAATTCTCGGCCTTGATCGTAAAGCGGGTCATCGGGCTTGCGGATAACCGTAACAGCGTTGTTGTCTGAATCCAGTGCCAAAACACGCGAATTTGAAGTATCTGCAATATAAACATACAGGTCATCGACAAAGAGTCCTCGCGGACTGTTAAGCGGACTGTCAACCCCGTCCACAACAGCCGAAGTGATTATTCTTACAACATTGTATTCCATATCCATAACAACAACCCTGTTGTTATCGGTATCGGCAATATATATAAGATCGTTATATATGAATATATCCCGCGGGGATTTCCACGCTCCCGCCGCAGTATCACCGCCGCTTAAAACAAGTTTCGGTGACAGCGATGCCGGTGCCGACTTGATTTCGCCCCCGACATAAAAATAACTCTGATAAGGAAGTTCATCGGCAGAAACCGCCACCAACGACGAAAGAAGAGTTAAGGCGAGCATTACCGCGAATATAATACGTATTGTTTTTTTCACAAGTACCTCTCCTTTATTCTTTTATGCCCGAACTTGTCATTGTTTCGATAACATTGCTCTGGGTGAGTACAAACACCAAAATCGGCGGTATCATAAGAAGAACACTGCCCGCGACCGAAGCGCCTGTGCGCTCGATACTGCCGGAAAGCACCTGGCTTATGGCATTCGGTAAAAGTTTTAATTCTTCATTGTAAATCGTACTGCCGCTGCTCATTGACCAGATGGACTGGAACGCATAAAGCAAAAGTGTCAGCCAAGCGGGTTTTACCGACGGCATAACAATACGCCAATATATTGTATAGTGGTTGGCACCGTCGATTTTTGCCGCCTCGATAAGTGCGGAAGGCACTTGATCCATAAACTGTTTCATCAAAAACAAGCCAAGTGCCGACGGCAGGTTCGGCAGGATATACACCCAATAAGTATTTACAATGTGCAGTGAATTGAGAACAATATACTGCGGAACCGCCAGAACCGTGCCGTTAAAGAGAAGTGCCATAACAACCAACTGAAAGAACCAACTTATTCTGGTTTTAAACTTTGAAAGCGAATACGCGGCGGCACTCGCAATAAGTATTTGTCCGACCGTTGTAACAACACAAACCAAAATACTGTTGAAAGTGTATCTTGAAAACGGCACCCAAAGATTGTTTATCAGACGGAAAAGCGAAGTGTAGTTTGTGAGGACCGGACGCATAACGTAAAAACGCGGCGGATAAAGGAACAGTTCTTCAATCGGTTTAAACGAATTCAGTATCGCGTAAACCAGCGGAAGTGCCATAAACACACCGCATATGCCGAGAAATACCGTTATAACTATATTTCCGAACAGACTGCGTGTCTGATGACGACTTCCCGCACGGGTAAACAATTTTTTTCTGTGTTTGATTTTTTTAGCCATTGCCGTACTATTCCCCCACCCTCGCAAGAATTCTCGAAACTATGGATTTGAAAATCATCATCATAAGGAACAGTACAACCGAGATAGCGCAGGCGTATCCCATTTCGTATCTTATTGTTCCATAGTCCATAATGTGCAAAACAATGGTATGCGCGGCGTATGATTTGCTGGGGAAACCGACCAGTGTTTGTGATATTGCGCCTACCGAAAAAGAACTGGATATCTGCATAACGGCACCGAACAGAAGTTGCGGTTTCATCATTGGAAGTGTAACATACCAAAGTTCCTGCCAGCGGTTTTGAATACCGTCAATTGCCGCCGCTTCATACATTGCAGAATCAACCGACTGGAAACCCGCGATAAAAGAAAGAAAGCTGACTCCAAGGCTCAACCACAACTGAACTATCATTATGACGGTCAGCATATACTGCGTATCTGTAAGCCACTGTATCGGTT
>CAZGRC010000225.1:0-1999 GCA_964528125.1 uncultured Ruminococcus sp. | reverse complement strand
TGTGACCCTCTGCTTGTAAGGCAGATGCTCTCCCAGCTGAGCTATGCTCCCACGACACGCTGGTTGGTTTGCTGAGTAAACTCACCGGCGACGAAAATTATAATACCACAACAGGATATAAAAGTCAAGTGTTTTTTTCATATTTTTCAAAATTTTTTTAAAAATATTTTTTCGGCTTGAAAACAGCCCTTTTACAGTATATGCACGGAGATGTTTTTACTACACTCTTTTCGGTTTTTTTCTTGCAACGTAAATCACGCGTTCCGCATCGGGAACGGGGGATTTAAAAGACAAATCACCGAATACCGCTTCAACCGTCATATCCGCGTTTTGCAGTGCGGTGCGGATTTCGATGTCGGTGTAGGCACGTTCCTCGACAAACTGACTTTCTCTAACATAGTTTACACCGTCACCCGCGAAAAAATCAAGAGACATATATGTAGTGCGAACGGCGGGCTCATATTCATTCTGCCAAACACAGTAAATACCGTCATCCTCAGAAACGAAGGTGTTGTTACCGAGCACGGTTTCGTGTTTATAGACCGTGTTGACATCAAATATGAAAAGGCGATTTGATTCCAAAAACAATGACACCCTGCCGATTGCACGACACAGTTCTTCATAATCGGTTATGTGGTTAAGGCTGTCAAGACAACAAACTGCGCCGTCCACCGTGCCGTAAAGGTCAAGTTCTGCGGCATTTTGGCACAAAAAGAGTATGTCCAGTCCGTCTTTTGCGGCATTTTCTTCGGCGCGTGAAAGCATATCGGGAGAAATGTCGACGCCGATTACCGAAATTCCCGATTTGGCAAGCAGACAGGAAAACGCACCGGTACCGCAGGCGAGGTCAAGCATTAGTGTGGGCTTGCGGTCAAAATGTTCAAACAGATGCAAAATATAGTCCGTTCGTGCGGGATAATCGACGTCCGAAGTAAGAAGGTCATAATATTCGGCAAACGAATCGTACATTATTTTTCAAGCCTCTCAAGCGCGGTTCGAAAACCCTTGTTTATGGCGCGGTTTACACGGCTTATGGTAGCGGTGGAAGCACCGGTTACCTCGACAATTTCGTTATAGACCTTGCCCTCGCTCAACATTTTTGCCACGGCAAAGCGCTGAGCAATCGCCTGAATTTCCTTGGGGGTGCAGGCATCCTCAAAAAAAGCGCGGCATTCATCGATGTTTTCAAATGTTAAAACCGCATTGTAAAAAAGTTCGGCAATCTTGCTTTTTTCCATAACTTACTCCTTAGCCAAAGCATTTTAACTCAAATCAAGTTCTGTTAAACATAAACAGCAATTTTATTTTAACACATTAAACTGTGAAAGTCAAATGCGTAAAACGCGAAAGCTTAAAGTTTATTCTCGTTATATTTTGCGCGGGCACCGCCGATAAATTTCGGGCGAACTCTGGCGGCGAGCACCTTTGCTTCACCGATTTTATCGTTTTGAAGTCTGACAGGCACGGCAACGCGCTTCAGGTGCATACCGATCATTGTAAATCCGATATCAAGCCCCGCATCGGCGCGGATTTCTTCAAGCGCGACCGGGTCGGAAAATGCATTGTATGCTGCAGTTGCAAAGGAACCGCCCGCTTTCGGTTGCGGAACGACATTGACTTCTTCGCACAGAGAAGAAGCAAGCGCAGAACGTTCAATGATTACGGCGCGATTCAGGTGTTCGCAACACTGCGCCGCGACATAAACCCCCGCTTCCTGTGCCGCTGCGTTTATGCCGTCAAATACCGCCTGTGCCGCTTCTGGAGAAGAATCGGTTCCTATTTTACTGCCTAAAATTTCGCTTGTGGAGCAACCTACGATTAAAATTTTGCCGGATTTAAGCCCCGCAGTTTTAATAATTTCACTTGCGGCGTAATATGCCTGAGTTTTAAGTTTGTCTAACATAAAATCACTTCCTGAAATATATTTTATCACAAGTTTTTGAAAAGTAAATAATAAATGTTTAAGAGAAGACTTGATTTTTAAAATTATTCATTATAT
>CAZGRC010000224.1:0-2027 GCA_964528125.1 uncultured Ruminococcus sp. | reverse complement strand
TGATGAAACTCAGGCTGAGAGGAAGTCCGCGTTACGACTATGGCTTTGACCTATAACCTGATGCGGATAATGCCGCCGTAGGAAAATACGGACTATTGGTGTGTGACCGCAGGTTTTTGCCTGCGGTTTTTCTGTTTTGGGATATTGCGCGCGGAATTTAAAGCCGGCAAAATTTCGCAAAACAAGAAAAGGAGTAATAAAAATGCAAAGTAAAAACAAAAATAATCTTATATCACTCATAGTTTCCGCACTGTTTATAGCGCTGTCAACCGTACTGAGCGAACTTATTCCCAGTTTTTCACTGCCTGCAGGCGGTTCGATTACGTTACTTTCAATGGTGCCTGTTTGTCTTATCGGCATTATATTCGGTACGCGGTGGGGTCTTGCTTCCTGTACCGTATACGGCGTTATTCAAATGATGTTCGGGCTCGGGAACCTTGCCTATGCCACAAGTTTTGCCGCTGTTGTTGTAATAATACTGTTTGATTATATCGTAGCGTATGCTGTTTTGGGACTTACGGGAGTGTTTAAAGGCGTTATTAAAAACAAAACCGTTGCCTGTGTTTTGGGCGTTCTGCTCGCCTGTTTGCTGAGATATGCGTGCCACTTTATCACCGGTGTTACGGTTTGGCGCGAACTTACCGACACATGGGAGGCAATTTGGTTTTCCATAACGTACAACGGCACATATATGATTCCCGAAATCATCACCACACCTATAGGTGTTGCGATAATCGTTAAGACCGACATTGTACAAAAGACAATAGGAAGAATCGTAAAATAAATTCTTTAGATGGTACCATCAGACTACACAAATCAATAATTCAAGCACCCGAACTTTGCGTTTCCCCAAAGCTCGGGTGTTTTTTATCCCCCAATATAAAATT
Source organism: uncultured Ruminococcus sp. (assembly GCA_964528125.1). Classification (GTDB taxonomy): domain Bacteria; phylum Bacillota; class Clostridia; order Oscillospirales; family Acutalibacteraceae; genus UBA737. Next base: position 1,140 of record CAZGRC010000224.1, on the reverse strand, counting down.
TAAACTCTTGACAAATGCGCAAACGCGGTTTATAATTTGAAAATGAAATTCGTTTTCGGATTGGAGAGATGATTATGCGCACTGCCGACGGTTATAAAACGCGACAACGCACTATAATTGAAAATATACTGAAAGAAACCGACGGACACATAACAGTTGATGCGCTTGTATCATTGCTTGAAACTCGGGGAGAAAGTGTCGGTCGAACTACGGTGTGGCGTTGCCTTGAACGTTTGAGTGACGAGGGCAGGGTGCGCAAATATGTGCAATCGGGCGAATGCGCGTGTTATCAATATATTGACAACAGCAACCGTTGCGGTGAACATTTTCATCTTAAATGCGAAAAATGCGGACGGCTTATTCATATGGAATGCGATATGATGGAGAATCTTTCCGAACACATTGCTCAAAACCACGGGTTTAAAATAAATCCGCTTAAAACGGTACTTTACGGTATATGCGGGGAATGTCAAGAAAAATGAAAAGAATGTTTATATATTTAATGTGTGCTGTTTTTGTGCTTGCTATTTGCGGATGCGGTGCTAATGATACCGACAGCACGTTGCAAACACATGACGGAAAAATCAGTATAGTCACAACCATATACCCGCTTTACGATTTTGCACGTGCGGTAGCGGGCGAGTATGCGGATATAAAAATGCTTATCGCTCCGGGAACGGAGGTACATTCATATGACCCGTCGCCCTCGGACATTGCGGCGATATACGACTGCGATTTGTTTGTCTTTATCGGCGGCGAATCCGAACAGTGGGTTGACCGTGTTTTGAACGATGTTAATGTAAACCGACTTAAAATGATGGGCAAGGTCAAACTGCTTAACGAAGACGGTGAGCACGGATATGACGAGCACATTTGGACATCGCCCGAAAACGCAATATCAATGATTAACGCAATTTGTGACAGCCTTTGCGATACAAGCGAAGACAATGCCGAAATTTTCAGAAAAAACAGCAATGACTATACCGAAAGCATTCGCGCGGTGCAGTCGGATATACACACGGCGGTTCGGCAAAGTGAAAACGGGTTTATACTTGTTGCCGACCGTTTCCCGTTCAAATATTTTACAGAAGAATTCGGAATTGATTATAAAGCGGCATTCGGCGGTTGTGCTACAAGCAC
>CAZGRC010000223.1:0-2053 GCA_964528125.1 uncultured Ruminococcus sp. | reverse complement strand
GGGGGAGGTATTGCATTGCATTTGTCGCCGCCGTTTACTGCAATTATATCGAAATCAAGGGTGCGTTTCAAATGTGCGAGGACACGTCCCAAAAGCATATTGGCATTTGCTCTGCCGTTGTTTATTTCAATTCCCGAATGACCTCCGCAAAGTCCCGAAAGGGTGATTGTGACTTCGGTGCCGAAGACGGGTTTGCGCCGAAAATCGGAAACAGCGGTAAAATCGGCACCGCCTGCGCATGAAACCGTGACGGTGTCGTCTTCTTCGGAATCGATATTTATAAGCCGTTTTGCGCGAAGCGGTGATGTGTCAAGTGCGGCGGCACCGAGCATACCGACCTCTTCGTCGGAAGTGAAAACCGCTTCTATAGGCGGGTGAGAAAGCGAGTTGCTTTCAAGTACGGCAAGCACCATTGCAACGGCAATACCGTTGTCTCCGCCGAGGGTTGTTCCGCGCGCACGCACAAGATCACCGTCTGTAAAAATATCAAGCGGGTCTTTTTCAAAGTCGATACCGCTGTCGGCGTTTTTTTGGCAGACCATATCGAGATGACCCTGAAGTATTACGGGTGAGCAGTTTTCGTAACCCGAAGAAGCGTTTTTGAAAATGATGATGTTTTCGGCGTTGTCGCGTATATATCGCAGACCGTGTGCTACGGCGAATTCTTCGCAGTATTTGCTTATTTGCGCGCAGTTTCCCGAACCGTGCGGTATGGCACAGATCTCTTCAAAATATTTAAAGACCTGCCGTGGTTCAATGCTTTCAAGTACAGACATAAAAAATACCTCCGAACAATACTGTTTATTATTATATTTTTTGCGCGGTATTATGTCAACCTTTTTATGATTATACAATCTGCATTTTGTTGCGTACAAATGTTTGACATAAGCATAATGTTATTGTATAATAATATTAAATGCCAAAGGCTTGAAAAGCCATTTGACAGCCGAATAATAATCTTTTGTTTATAAACCTGAAAAAGGTGTATTGCTTGATAAAAATGTGTCAATCGGGAGTAAATTTATGTTGGATAAAAAATATGATATTATAATAATCGGTGCGGGCACTGCGGGTATGACAGCCGCAGTATATGCAAGGCGTGCGGGGAAAAGCGTTTTATTGCTTGAAAGCGAGGTTTTCGGAGGGCAAATCGCTTATTCGCCGTGCGTTGAAAATTTCCCCGCGATGCCGGCGATTTCGGGCACCGAATTTTCGGACAAGTTGCTTTCGCAGGTGCAGGAACTGGGCGCCGATATTGAATTGGAAACCGTGACGGATATTACCGACGGTGATGTGAAAACCGTTACCACCGACTATGCCGTTTACGAATGTGACGCAATAATTGCCGCGGTGGGAATGTCGCATCGTAAGACCGGAATCGAGTTGGAAGACAGGCTTGTGGGGCGCGGGGTTTCTTACTGTGCGGTTTGTGACGGGGCTTTTTTCAAAGGCAAAAATGTTTTTGTATACGGTGGGGGAAACACCGCCCTTCAAGATGCGGTGTTTTTAGCAGATCTTTGCGACAGTGTTACCGTGATTCACAGGCGGGACAAATTTCGCGGAGACGAAAAACTTGTGAAAAAACTGCATAACCGTGAAAATGTGCATTTTTTGCTTCAAAATGTCATAACCGATATGAGAGGTGACAAACATCTTGAAACAATAAAGGTAAAAAATACCGTAACAGGGGAGGAACAAACCCTTTCTGCCGACGGTCTTTTTATTGCCATAGGACAAATTCCGCGTACAGATGTTTTGAAAAATGTAATAAAACTTGACGAATGGGGATTTGTGTCGGCCGGTGAAGACTGTCTTACGGATAAGACGGGAATATTTACGGCGGGTGACTGCCGTGCGAAAGAAGTACGGCAGCTTACCACTGCCGCCGCCGACGGAGCAGTGGCGGCAACGGCGGCTTGCGCTTATATTGATTTGAAAAGGTAGGAAAAAGGTTTGAAAATACCGGAGTATTACGCAGGTTCTTATGATGTTGCGGTTATCGGCGGAGGTCACGCGGGAATAGAAGCGGCGCTCGCACCGGCAAGGCTCGGAC
>CAZGRC010000222.1:0-2098 GCA_964528125.1 uncultured Ruminococcus sp. | reverse complement strand
GTTCGGCATTGATACCCGCGACCCGAAATCCTTTAAGGGCAATTCCGACAGCATAATGATACTCAGCCTGAATACAAAGACCAAAAAGGTGAAGATAATTTCACTTATGCGTGATACCTTGGTGCCGATAGTTTATAACGGAAAAACAACCTACAACAAAATCAATTCGGCATATGCCAAGGGCGGACCCGAACTTGCCATAAAGACGATAAACAAGGTTTTCGGGCTTGATATTTCCGAATATGCCACGGTGAATTTTTTCGGTATGAAAGATATTATCGATGCCGTCGGCGGAATTGATGTTGAGCTCACGGCAAATGAACCCAACGCTTCTTACGGTCTTAACGATACCATTCGTGAACAGTGCTCTGTTCTGGGGCTTAATCCGGATGATTACTATGTATATAAGAGCGGTGTTCAGCACCTGAACGGTTTGCAGGCAGTTGCCTATTCCAGAATAAGGCGCGTTGCGAATATTTGGGGCACAAATAACGACTACGGCAGAACCGACCGTCAGCGTTATGTTATGGAACAGCTTTTTAATAAAGCGACACAAATGAGCAAAAGCCAGTATATGAAACTTGCAAAGGCGCTAATACCTTGCAGTGAGACCTCCCTCTCTTATTCCGAAATTATCAGTTTTGCCGCAAATATTCTGCTTCATTCACCGACTTTTGAACAGACACGCGTTCCTCAAACAGATTTTCTTATGACTTCTCCGAGCGGCAGTTTCGGCTCGGTCGTATATTTCGACCTTGATTATGCCGCAAAGGTTATTCACGCCGTGATTTACGATGATGTTACACTTGAAGAATATGTTGAGACAAACGGGATAGAAAAAAACAACTGGTATGCGAAAGTGGGCAGTTCAAATAAAGGAAATTCAACCGGCACTGGGAACAGCACGAACACGGCGAAAGATGATAACAAAACCGACAATACCGTGACAAATCCGAATGACGGTACAACACAAAAAGACAATATGGTTACGGGCGACGGCGGCAAAACCGACAACAAAAACCCCGAAAGCACGCCCGAAACCGACGGTAACATTACCGATGACACGGGCAGTAAAAAAGATGATACCGAAAGCAAAACCGAAACTTCTGTACCGTCCGACGGTACAGAGGGCACCGATTCACCCAACCAAACCGGCAGTAACAGCGCAGAAAATTAGGGGCTGACGAGATTTGAAAAGCGGCAAAGCCATTTGGATTAAAGACAAAGAAAATGAAATGAATTTTCACGCGGTTTTTAAAACCGAAACCGAAATTCACCGAAAAGGTCTTTTGAGCGTTGCGGGAACGGTGTTTTACAGGGTCTTTGTTAACGGGAAATTTTTGGCGGCGGGACCGGCGAGAACTGCCGACGGTTATGTTCGCGAGGACGTTTTCACACTTGAAAACGGTAATTGTGAGATAATTATAGAGTCGGTAGGTTATAACTGCGGCAGTATTTCAACCGCACGTCAATCTTCGTGTATAATTGCAGAAGTTTGCGATGACGGTATAATCACGGCATATACCGGCAGAGATTTTGAGGGCTTTGTGCCGAAATGTAAGGTTCAAAAGGTCAAAAGATATTCCGTGCAGCGCCACTTTACCGAAATTTGGGATTTCCGCGCTGTCAAAACACTTACCGATGAAAAATATAAATGCGAGGTTGCGGACGCGGCGATAAATCCGATTGTTCTTGAAAGACGCGCCGCATATCCTTTGTATGCAGATATAATCTCCGATTCTGCGGAAAACTCGGGAAAAATCGAATTTGACGAAACATTACAGTATCGTGAAAGGCGTTATTCTTGGGGCGATGTTCCAAAAAATTGGGGCAGATTTGAGTGGAACGAAATACCGCACCCGTATACCTGGATTCAAAGACAGAAGCAAACGGTTGAAAAAACAAATTGCAAGTTGCCGCTTACCGTAAACGTGGGAGAATATGCGATAGTAAATCTCGGAAAAATCGAAGCGGGATTTATTTTGGCAAACATTACCGCCACTGCGGAAAGTGACGTTATAATTGCGTTTAACGAGGATTTTGACGGCGGAATTCTTCAGGTTCCGCAAAGGATGAATTGCCACAATGTAATTGAGTA
>CAZGRC010000221.1:0-2151 GCA_964528125.1 uncultured Ruminococcus sp. | reverse complement strand
TTAAGCATAAAAAAATAACCGCCCAACCCTCAGAAAGTTAGCGGTTATTTCGTAAGTTTTTAAGGTTAGCTGCCTATACGGTTTGCCTTATTTCATTTATATATCACTGTTTTTTCACAAAATATTTCAGTTTTTCAATCGGCGTGGCAACGTGATGGGTTTTACCGCCGTCATATTCGGTGCCGTCCTCATCAATCCAGGTACCCGCAGGCAACACAATATCTTTTTCATAAGTATCTGGCGTGATAACCGGACAGACGAGTATATTTTCACCGAGCATAAACTGGTCGGTTATAAACTCATATCCCATATGAGGATAGTTATATTCAAGATTGCGAAGCACGGGCTCGCCGGAAGTTTCACTTTCACGAACGAGTGAGAGTATGGTATCGGCAAATTTTTTATGGATCTTTGCGGCATTTTTTACGATTTCAAAATTTTCTGAGGAAAGCAGGCGCCAAGGCGCAAGTGAAAACTGCATCATCGGACAAAGAGCCGATGCCTGAGCCATACGAACAAAAAGTTCTTCGGAAAATTCAACTCCGCCGATACGCTTGAAGAGCAACCACTCGCCGCCGCCTATCATATCGGGGCAGACGAAAGGTGTTCCCATAAGTCCCTGCATAATCGAACACGGTATAAGTGTGTTTATGCCGTTTTCAAACCATTTATGATGACGGTCGCAAAGACGTTGAATACAGTTTTTCCCGCCGCCCTTGTATGTGTCTTTATATTCGTGATAATCGTATTTTCTTCCGAAATCGTTCCACGCAATGTTCATGGCATGCGGGTTGTGGTCGGCGCGCGGTGTACCGTTTATGATGTTTTGCGGATGATACATATCGATATTTCCGCCGTCAAACTTAAATCCGTCCACACCGTATTCGTCCATAAGGTGAATTAACTGTCTGTCCAAAAAATCGCGGTCGCATTTTTTGCGCATATCAAGCACTGCCGAAAGACCGTTCCACCATTTAACAATTGCCACATCACCTTCGGCGTTGCGCAAAAACACTTCATCCGCGGTACCCTCGGCATTGAGTGAATGCAGTGTACTGCCGACAAAGGTTATACCGTCGGGGCAGACAATGGGCACCACCCACAGCATTACGGTAAAACCGAGAGCGTGGAGTTCGTCAATCATTGCTTTGGGGTCGGGAAATTTGGCGCGGTCGAATTCCCAGTTGCCGTAACGTCCGTGCCAGCCCTCGTCGATAATGAGTATACCGGGTTCAAAACCGTGATTTATTATGTTTCTTGCATAGTCGAGTATGCCTTTCTGTGTCGGGTCATATGTAAATTCCATCCAGCTGTTATACTGTGCGGTGGTGAAAAATTTTTCGGGCAAATGTTTGCCGTCGAAAGGGAAATGATTACTCATTGCGTGAAGATATGCATCGCGAAGCGAAGAACCGGCCTCGGTAACGGTAACATTTTCGCCGTCGATACGGATAATTCCATCGCCTTTAAATTCAATTTTAAAGGGATTTTCACTCCAGATATAGCGCCCTCTATTTGAAAGGAAAAGCGGCATCACCTGATTATCACACCAACGGGTATAGTCAAATCTATTCACCGATTTCGCAGTAAAAGGATTATCGCATCCCGCAAGTGTTGAGCCGCCCCAAAAACATTCGCCGTCTAAAAATTTAATTTCAAAATTCGACATTCAAATTCCACCCTAAACTGATTTCCGGTCTATTATAACATTCGTGATACAAATTGTAAATACTTTTTTCGGCAATTTCACAGTCGTATGTCAAAACTTCGCGGCACCTACGCTTTCGGTGTTACGAATATATAACGTCAGGATAAAAACATTTATAAATACGCTCGATAATGCGTGTTTTTTCTTGACAAACGGCAAAAACAGTAATAAAATTATTCTGTAATAAATTTATAAAGGGTGAAAGTTATGAAAATAGGAATTTACGGCTACGGTAATCTCGGAAAAGGTGTTGAGTGTGCCATAAAACAAAATGCCGATATGGAACTTTTCGGTGTTTTTACAAGGCGCGCCCCCGAAAGCGTTAAAATTATGACCGAAACCGCCGGTGTTTACCGTGCCGATGACATTTTGAAATATAAAAAAGACATTGATGTGCTGATAATATGCGGAGGAAGCGCAACCGATTTGCCCGAAATGACCCC
>CAZGRC010000220.1:0-2153 GCA_964528125.1 uncultured Ruminococcus sp. | reverse complement strand
GTACGGAGCGCTGCTTCCATAACACCGCCCGTAGCACCGAAGATAACTGCGGCACCGGTATCGTCACCGAGGGGGCTGTCGAATTCTTCATCGGGAAGAGCGTTGAAGTTGAGACCGGCGCGCTCGATCATTCTGCTGAGTTCACGTGTGGTGATGGCAATATCGACATCCGGAACACCTGCGGCACTTTGGTCTTCGCGTCCGATTTCAAACTTTTTGGCTGTACAGGGCATAACCGATACCGAAACGATGTTTTTGGGATCAACGCCTGCTTTTTGTGCCCAATATGTTTTAATAACGGCACCTGCCATCTGCTGAGGTGATTTGCAGGAAGAAAGATGTGCTATCATATCGGGATAGTAATATTCGCAGAACTTAACCCAACCGGGTGAGCAGGAGGTAATCATCGGCAAAGTTCCGCCGTTTTTGAGACGCTCCACAAGTTCGTTTGCTTCTTCGACGATGGTGAGGTCGGCTGCAAAGTCGGTATCGAATATCTTATCAAAGCCGAGTCGCCGCAACGCCGCAACCATCTTGCCTTCAACATTGGTGCCGATCGGCATACCGAAACATTCACCGAGTGTTACGCGGATAGAGGGAGCGGTTTGAACAACAACAACCTTTTCGGGGTCGGCAATGGCTTCCCAAACCTTGTCAGTATCGTCCTTTTCAACAAGGGCACCGGTGGGGCAAACAGCGGTGCACTGACCGCAGGAAATACAGGGAACTTTGTTGAGTTCAAGTTCAAACGGAGTGCCGATGTGGGTGTCGATACCGCGGTCATTGGCGCCGATAACGCCGACATACTGTTCTTCGCAAACAGCGACACAGCGACGACAGAGAACGCACTTGTTGTTATCACGAACAAGGTGCGGAACCGACAAATCAAGTTCATATTCGGGCTTGAATCCACCGAAAGTGTCCTCTTCAACGCCGTAATCACGGCAGAGTTTTTGAAGTTCACAGTTGGTGGAACGTGCGCACGAAAGGCACTTTTTGTTGTGGGTGGAAAGAATGAGTTCAAGTGTGGTTTTTCTTGCCTTTTGAATCTTTTCGGTGTTGGTAAGAACTTCCATACCGTCGGTTGCGGGATAAACACAGGCGGTAACAACGCGGAAACCGCGCCCCTCGTTAACCTCAACAACGCAGATGCGGCACGCGCCGATCTCGTTCTTTTCTTTCATATAGCACAGGGTCGGGATTTCGATACCTGCGGCACGGGCAGCCTCTAAAACGGTGGAGCCCTTCGGTACGCTTACGGAAATACCGTTGATTTTAACATTTATCATATCCATTATTATTTCGGCTCCTTTCTTATATCTTGCTTATAGCCTTAAACTTGCAGTTGCCCATACATACGCCGCACTTAACGCATTTGTTCGGGTCAATTTCGTAGGACGGAAGTTTATGACCGGGAGCAACATAATCGGTTTTAACAATTGCACTTGCAGGGCAGTTTCTCGCACACAGACCGCAACCGATACATTTTTCTTTATCGATGTTGAAAGTGAGAAGGTCTTTACATACACCTGCGGGACATTTTTTGTCAACAACGTGGGCAATATACTCATCGCGGAAGAACTTGAGTGTTGCAAGAACGGGGTTGGGGGCAGTTTGTCCGAGACCGCACAGCGAGTTTTGTTTGATGTAGTTGCTGAGCTCTTCAATACGGTCGATATCTTCAAGAGTGCCCTTGCCCGAAGTGATTTTATCAAGAAGTTCAAGCAAACGCTTTGTACCTACGCGGCAGGGTGTGCACTTGCCGCAGGATTCGTCAACGGTGAATTCGAGGAAGAATTTAGCCATATCAACCATACAGTTGTCTTCGTCCATAACGATAAGACCGCCGGAACCCATCATACTGCCGATGGCAATAAGGTTATCATAGTCAACGGGGGTATCGATAAGGCTTGCGGGAATACAACCGCCGGAAGGTCCGCCCGTTTGAGCAGCTTTGAACTTTTTGCCGTTGGGGATGCCGCCGCCGATGTCTTCGATGATGTGGCGAAGGGTTGTTCCCATAGGGATTTCAACAAGACCTGTATGTTCGATTTTTCCACCGAGTGCGAATACCTTTGTACCCTTGGATTTTTCGGTACCCATGGAAGCAAACCAATCGGCGCCGCGAAGGATTATCTGGGGCACGTTTGCAA
>CAZGRC010000219.1:0-2186 GCA_964528125.1 uncultured Ruminococcus sp. | reverse complement strand
AGGGATATCTGTTCGCTTATTTCGGCAGCGGGTATCATCAGCTCGGCAAGGGTAACGCGGTAATCCTCAAGGAAGAATACGCGAAGTTTATCGTTCACGGCGCGGTCGTTGTTGATAACGGTGGAAAGTTTGTATATCATCTGAATTATCTCTTTCGCAAAAAGATATCCGGATGCCGCCTTAGCGCCGAAAACATAGGTTTTTGGCAGAAAATCGGCGTTTGGATTTTCTTTGAGGAAAAGATAGTCGGATATAATATGCAGTGCGTTAAGATGCTGACGCTTGTATTCGTGCAGACGCTTTACCTGCATATCGAATACCGAATCGGGGTCAAGCAAAACACCGCAGTTTTCTTTTACATAGTTTGAAAAACGCACTTTGTTTGAATGTTTTATGGTTCCAAGGCGGTCAAGCACCGTTTTGTCATCGGCAAAAGCGGAAAGTTTTTCAAGCTGTGCGGCATCCTTCACAAATCCATCACCGATAAGTTCGGTAAGGCAGTCGGTAAGTTCCGGATTTGCCTGACAAAGCCACCGCCTGTGCGCAATACCGTTGGTAACATTGGTGAACTTGTCGGGTGTCATTTTGTAATAATCGTTAAAGAGTTCGTCTGTTAAAATCTTGCTGTGAAGTTTGGAAACGCCGTTTACGGTATGGCACGCCGCAACACACAGGTTTGCCATACGCACAACTCCCCCGCCGATTATTGCGGTGCGCTCGACAAGTTCGGGGTCGCCCGTTCTTGAAAGCACTTCACCGCGATATCTGCGATCGATTTCCTTAACAATCTGATAAATGCGGGGCAGTCTGTGTTTAAACATACTTTCCTGCCAACACTCAAGCGCTTCTTTCATAATTGTATGGTTGGTGTATGCCACGGTACCGCAGACCATTTCCCACGCTTTATCCCAACCGTAACCGCACTCATCCAACAAAAAGCGCATAAGTTCGGGTATGGCAAGTGTGGGGTGTGTATCGTTTATGTGAATGGCAACCTTTTCGGGAAGATTGTCAAGCGTGTTATATTTACGCAGATGGCGGTTTAAAATATCCTGCACCGATGCCGAAACCAGAAAATACTGCTGGCGAAGCCTGAGCGACTTACCTTCGGTATGGTTGTCTTCGGGATAAAGCACCTTTGAAATTGCCTCTGCATTGGCACGCTGTTCAAGAGCGCGGGTATAATCGCCCTGATTAAACGCAGACATATCAAAATCCTGACATTCCGCACTCCACAGGCGCAAAACATTCACGGTTTTGCCATCCTTGCCCGCCACCATAAGGTCATACGGCATAGCGTGTACACTGCTGTAACCCGTGTGTTCAATGTGGTGGTAGTTATTGTCCCACCATTCATCTATTTTGCCGTCAAAATGAACATCCACCGCGGAAGACGGACGCTGCTCAAGCCACACACTGCCGCCGGGCAGCCAAAAATCCGGCATTTCAGTCTGCCAACCATCAACCAGCTTTTGACGGAAAATTCCGAGTTCGTATTTTATGCAATAACCCATTGCGGGATATCCCCCCGTCGAAAGACCGTCAAGGAAACAGGCGGCAAGTCTGCCGAGTCCCCCGTTACCAAGACCGGCATCGGGCTCAAACTCATAAAGATTGTCAAGTTTAACCTTGAATTTTGCAAGTGCCTTGCGCATAGTTTCGGTCAGTTCGAGATTGTAAAGATTATTCTTGAGCGAACGACCCATCAAAAATTCCATACTCATATAGTAAACGGTTTTTGCCTCTTGTTCATCGGTTGCTTTTTTAAATGCGGCACGGCGCTCACTCATAATATCAAGCAAGCACAGCACGCAGGCTTTGTAAAAAATTTCATCCGATGCCTGTTCGGGCGTTACACCGAAGTTGTGAGACAGTTTGCGTTCAATAAGATTCGACAGTCCCGACACAGTTATTTTAGACATTAAAAACATCTCCAATATATAAAGTGATATTTACAATTTATTGTTTCCCTTATATAATACAATATTCAAATAAATTTTTCAAGTGTTATCAGTGACTATATTTCGGTCGAAATTTATACATAATCAACAAATTTAAATTTAAAAATCCGATTTTCAAAAATTTTATTAGACAAAAGCACCAATAATTCCTTGGTTTCAAAGCGCAACTTTTCGGAGGCATTTTTCGTTTTGAACGCTTGACTTTATTTTTAAGGCGTGTATAAT
>CAZGRC010000218.1:0-2195 GCA_964528125.1 uncultured Ruminococcus sp. | reverse complement strand
TGAAGTTAAAAACCGCCGCAACATTAAACTCAACGAGGCAAAAAAAGGCTGATTTGATTCGGCAAAATCGCAGGGTAAAACTTCGCTTTTGTCGGCACTCTGCGGAATATTGATTTTTGAAATTCGGAGGAATCCAAGATGAAAGATATTATTATTAAAAAATTCCCTCATATGCTTCACGGCGGCGATTATAATCCCGACCAATGGCAGGATCGCCCCGATATTTTGGCAGAGGATATGCGACTTATGCAGCTTGCCGACTGCAACGAAATGAGCGTGGCAATATTCGCTTGGGCGGCGCTCGAACCCGAAGAAGGCAGGTTTGATTTTACATTTCTCGATAAAGCCATGGATGATATCTATGCTGCGGGCGGCAGGGTTTTGCTTGCCACACCGAGCGGTGCTCGCCCTGTTTGGATGGCAGAAAAATATCCCGAGGTGCTTAGAACCTATGCCGGTTTTGACAAAGCGCACTTCGGCGGCAGACATAATCACTGTTTCACTTCCCACATTTACCGCGAAAAGGTGAAAATAATCAACACCAAACTTGCCGAAAGATATAAAGACCATCCCGCACTCATAGGATGGCATATTTCAAACGAATACGGCGGCGAATGCTTTTGCCCGATGTGTCAGGAAGCTTTTCGCACTTGGCTTAAGAAAAAATACGGCACAATCGAAAAGCTCAACCATGAATGGTGGACACCTTTCTGGGCGCATACATATACCGATTTTTCACAGATAGAGCCTCCAACCGGCAAGACCGATTATTCGGTACACGGCAGAAATATTGACTGGAAACGCTTTGTAAGCGACCAAACCATAGATTTTATGCGTGCCGAAATTGCACCCCTTAAAGAAATTACACCCGATATCCCCGTAACCACAAATCTTATGGGATTTTTCCCGACTATCGATTACCGCGAAATGGCAAAATATCTTGATTTTGTTTCGTGGGACAACTATCCCACTTGGAAAAACGATGAACCGAAAGATATTGAACTCTCGGTTTGGACAGGACTTATCGGTGATTTGAACCGTTCGCTCAAAAAGCGCCCGTTTTTGCTTATGGAAAGCACACCGAGCCTTGTTAACTGGCACGACACCAACAAACTCAAACGTCCCCATATGCACGAACTTGCAAGCTTGCAGGTGGTGGCACACGGTTCGGATTCGGTGCAGTATTTCCAGTGGCGAAAGAGCCGCGGCAGTGCCGAAAAATTCCACGGCGCCGTGGTTGACCATTGCGGTCACGAAAACACCCGCGTGTTCCGCGATGTTGCCGCACTCGGCGCAAGACTTAAAAAATTGGATGACATTGTCGGCACAATGCCGCAGGTCAAGGTTGCGATTATTCACGATTGGGATAACCGCTGGGCAATGGAGGGCGCACAGTTTATCGCCAACAAGGATAAAAAACTCTTCGACACCCTTACCGATTATTATAAACCGCTTTTCAAACGCGGCATAGATACTGATATAATCGGTCGCGACGACGACTTTTCGCAGTATGAACTTATTATTTCACCTACTCTTTATATGGTACCGAATTATCTTGAAAAGAAACTTTGCGAATATGTAAAGAACGGCGGCACACTGGTTTCGTCATATTTGCTCGGTATGGTAAACGAAAATGACCTGTGCCACCTCGGCGGTTGGCCGTGCGGCGAACTTAAAAATGTGTTCGGTATCTGGAATGAGGAAATCGACACCCTCTACCCCGATGAAAGTCAAACCGTTAAACTCACCGACGGCACTGCATATTCCGCGGTGGATTTTTGCGAACTTATCCACGCACAGGGCGCAGAAGTTGCGGCAACATATGATACCGATTTTTATAAGGGTTATCCCGCCGTTACCGTCAATAAATACGGTGAAGGTACGGCATATTATGTCACGTTCCGCGACAACGGTGTTTATACCGACCGCCTTATCGGTGAAATCGTTAACAAACTCGGCATAAAAAGTCAGTTTGACGGCGCAATTCCCGACGGTGTTTCGGTAACTTCACGTTCGGGTGACGGTGAAACCTATGTCTTTTTCCAAAATTTCAATCATTCGGATATTGCACTTAAAACCGACCTTTCTTGGATAAACGTCGAAAGCGGTGAAACCTGTAACGGCGAAATCCCCCTCAACCCTCTGGAAGTTAAGATTCTTAAAATGGCTTAATCAAAACGAAAAAGCTCTGATAC
>CAZGRC010000217.1:971-2227 GCA_964528125.1 uncultured Ruminococcus sp. | reverse complement strand
ATCATATCGGGGTAGGAAAGACCGGTTGCTTCCCAAAGATAGAAAGCGAGTGAACCCGGAATTGTGTTGATTTCGTTTGCATAAACTTTGTCGGTTTCGGTGTCAAGCATAAAATCGATTCTTACCACGCCCGACGAACCGGTGGCTGTAAAAATCTTTTTGGCAAGGTCACGTATTTCGTTTGATTTTTCTTCGCTTAAATCGGCGGGGATTTTGCGTCCGAGCGATGCCATGCCCTTGCTTTTGCCGCCGCCCTCATATTTATCGGCATAGGAAAGTATTTCGTCGTTCATAAAGGGTTCTTCGCAAACACTTGCCTTACAGGAATCGGCATCACCCAAAACGGAGCAGTTTATCTCTCTGAGTGAAGTGATGGCGTGTTCGGCAAGTATGCGGTCGGCAAAGGAGAAAGCAAGGTCTATGGCACGGGGAAGTTCTTCTTCGCTTTTAACCTTGGTTATACCGACACTTGAACCCAGATTTACAGGCTTTATGATAAGCGGGAAACCTATCTTTTCCTTGATTTTGCAAAGAATTTCGTCTTTTCGGTTCACATATTCCCGTGCGCGGAACGTAACACAGTCAAGAACTGGGAGCCCCGCGTTTTTAAGAACATCTTTGAAAACGGCTTTGTCCATACCGACTGCGGCTGAAATGATATCACAACCGATATAAGGCAGGTCAAGAAATTCAAAATATCCCGCCATGGTGCCGTCCTCGCAGTTGGTGCCGTGAACAATCGGGAAAGCAAGGTCGATGTTTACATTCTTTCGGCGGGAGAAAATGCCGCCGTTTAAATATCGCATTATGACATTTCCGTTTTCCTTTAAAAATGTGACGGGAGAAACTTTTTTCAGCAGTTCGGGCAGGTTTTTGTAATTTTCAATATCGAAAAGCTCCGCTCCGGAGTACATGGAGCCGTCTTTGGTGACGTAAACGGGTGTAACATCATATTTTTCGCGGTTTACCGACAGCATCGCCTGAACTGCGGAAATAATCGAAACCTCATGTTCGACCGAACGGCAACCGAAAAATACAGCAATATTTGTTTTCATAAAAATAACCTCACTAATTCAAATAATTATCGGGAAGATCGTTTTCAAGCAGTACAATACTGTCTTTATCTGCGAAAGAAAGATACAATTTCATTGCTTCGGCAAAACTTGCCGTTGTGTGTAGATTGTCGCTTGGGAAAGAAACACTTTCGACGCCGTCGCGTATCGGCTTGGAGCGGTTGAGCCCGACAAGGATTATCC
>CAZGRC010000217.1:0-961 GCA_964528125.1 uncultured Ruminococcus sp. | reverse complement strand
TTTGCAGCCTCTGCGCCGAGGGCAAAGTTCGCTTCGTATTCCTTTGCACCGAGTTCAATAAGTCCGGGTGTGATGATTGTTTTTTTCATTCTGCCAAACGAACCTAAGACCCTGACCGCTTCAAGACAGCCTTCGGGATTTGCGTTATAAGCATCGTCGATAAGCAGGGAATTGTTTTTAAAGTTTTTGAGCTCGAGACGGTGATCGGTCGGCTTGAGTGCCGAAATTGCGAATTTGATTTCATCGGCAGTAACACCGAGTGTGTGTGCAAGTGCTGCCGCACCCACAATATTTATTACGCTGTGAATCCCCAAAAGTTTTGTTGTAACCGAAATTTTTTCGCCGTCCAAAACGAGTGTGAAACTTGAACCCACACGACCGTACGAAATGTTTTCGGCATAGTATTTTTCATTGGAGTCAAGACCGTAGACACGGTAATTGTCGCGGCTTTCAAGCCTTGATTTAAGTTCTGCGCTTTCGCCGTTTACAAAGATCTCGCCGCCGCTTTTTTGCACCGCGTGTGCCAATTCGAATTTGGTTGAAAAGACACAGTCAACCGTTTTAAAGGTTTCAAGGTGCTGGGCACCGACCGAGGTGATAATTCCGTGTGTCGGCGGTGCAATGTCGCAAATTTCCTTTATATCGCCGCGCTTTTTGGCGCCCATTTCGCAAATGAATATCTGCGTTTGGGGTTTAATCATATTGCGAACGGTGCGTACAACGCCCATGGGAGTGTTAAAACTTTGAGGTGTGGCAACCACATTGAAATGCTCGCTTAAAATGCGTTCCAAAATAAATTTTGTTGTGGTTTTGCCGTAACTTCCTGTAACACCTATCACGGTGAGAGAAGAGTGATTTTTCAATATGCGTTTGGCATCGTTTATATAATATTGTGACACCGCTTTTTCAACTGGAAATGTTACGCACCAACCGAGCAAGGTAGCAAGGGGAGGTATGAGAG
>CAZGRC010000216.1:0-2264 GCA_964528125.1 uncultured Ruminococcus sp. | reverse complement strand
CCCCGGTGTAAACGAACCGTGCGGACTTATAGGTATTGCCGAAAAAGGTATGATTGATGTAAAGTATTCGGCAAAATCGGGCGGCGGACACGCCTCCGCGCCAAAACCCAATACACCAGTTGACAGGCTTTCGCGTGCCTGCCGTGCCATTGTGGAGAATCCGTTTAAAGCGCATCTCACCCCGCCCGTTGCAAAACTTTTTGACACTTTGGGCAGACATTCGTCTTTTGTCTACAGAATGATTTTCGCAAATTTGTGGCTGTTTTTCCCTGTTCTCGATATGCTGTGCAAAAAATCAGGCGGCGAGCTAAATGCGCTTATGCGCACAACGGTCGCGTTCACGCAAATGCAGGGCTCAAGCGCAACCAATGTTATTCCTCCGCAAGCGTATATGGTTTCAAACATACGTCTCAATCCCGCCGATGATATGGATTCGGCGTTGGCTCGTCTGAAAAATGTTGTGGGTGATGACGGCATCACCGTTGAAGCCATACACGGTATGAATCCGAGCCGCATTTCCGTTACCGATTGCGACGGATATGAAAAGGTTAAAAAGGCGGTTTCGGATACATGGAACGGCTGTATCGTATCGCCCTATCTTATGGTTCAGTGTTCCGATTCACGTCATTACGGTCGAATTTCGGATAAAGTTTACCGTTTTTCGGCAATGGATTTGACCGCCGAAGAACGCACCACCATCCACGGCAATAACGAACGCATCCGCGTTGAATGTGCCTGCCGTGCAGTGGAATTTTATATAAGACTTATAAAACAGTGTTAATAAGTGCACTGAATTTTCAGGAGAAGTTTCTTCCTTTTCGGTTGAAACTTCTCCTTTTTTGAGTACATTATTTAAGCCACACAGATAAAGATAAATAAACGAAACTGTCGCCGAATAATAAATAATTGATTTAGCTTGTATTTTCTGTTATAATATTCATTGTAATCGGTATAGATGAATTTTCGTTGAAAATTTGTGCCAAAATCAAAGATTTGGAATCGAAACAGTGTAATAATTCACTGTTTTGATAACCGTTACAAAGGCGGTGCTTTAAAAACGGATGAAAGAATTTTTATTATGTTTTGAAGTGAATATTGTCTGTATCATAGTGTTGGCTATTATCAGATTTAATATTAAATATTCCGAATACAGCCCCGGCAGGCGGCCGCGGGTGATGACAAGGCTTATATACAGCAACGTCGGATTTTATGTTCTTGATATTTTGGGAGGTTATGTCCGATTGTATTTGCCGAATCCGAACGGTGTGATTGTTTATGTTTTGTCGGCGGCATATTTTCTCTTGTTTGCAATCTCGGCATATGTGTGGTTTTTTTATTCCGAAATTTTGCACAACAAAGATTTTTTCGACAAAAAACGCAGTCATATATTGTTGGCGATACCGCTTTTCGCGCTTGTGGTTTTGTTCACGGTTTCGTATTTTAACGGATGCCTGTTCAGCGTAAACGAACAAAGCGAATATAAACGCGGTCCTTTGTTTGTTTTGCAAGCGGTTGTCCCGTTTGCGTATATTTTGATTGCAGGAATCAGATGTGCTTATTTCGCAAGAAAAAACAGAAAATCTTCAAATTACTATGACTTGGTTACCTTTGCAACATATTCTGCTTTTATGGTTATTTGCGGAATTTTACAGTTTTCGGTAGGCGAATTCCCTATTACGATTATCGGAGACACACTTTCGATACTGATGCTTTATCTTCATTATTTAAGAAATATGATTTCGTTGGATCCTCTTACGCAAATTCCCAACAGACGCAAAATTTTGTATCAAACAATGGAAGCGGAAAAGTCGTTGCGCCCCGACGAAGATTTGTATTTTATGTTTATTGATGTCGATGAATTTAAGAAGATCAACGATAAATACGGTCATATTGAGGGTGACCGTGTTTTGGGAGATGTGTCGCGGGTAATCAGAAAGTTTTGCAAAAGAAACAACTGCTATTGCGGCAGATACGGCGGCGACGAATTTGCGGTGGTACAAAAACTTAACCGATTTTGTGAGTTTGATTCCCCCGAACAAATTGACGCTCTTTTTAAAGAAAAGGGTCTCAAAACAAAGGACGGTACGCCGATTACTGTAAGTATAGGATATGCAAAATCAGCTCTTGAAGACGAAGTCGGAGACTTGGTCTTTCGTGCCGATAAAAATATGTATAAAGCGAAGAACTCCAAAAATTCGGGGGGGGGGGTACGCCCTATCCGCCAACAGAAAAAAGCGAAGATGCGGACAGGCAAACCCTTTAAA
>CAZGRC010000215.1:0-2283 GCA_964528125.1 uncultured Ruminococcus sp. | reverse complement strand
CTATTGCCCCGGCTGCACACACGGTATTGTTCACCGTCTTGTTGCAGAGGTTATTGATGAACTCGGTATTGAAGGCAAGACAATAGGTGTCGCACCCGTAGGATGCTCGGTTATGGCGTATGATTATTTTAACTGTGATATGATAGAAGCCGCACACGGTCGTGCACCGGCGGTTGCAACGGGTGTTAAGCGCAGTGACCCCGAAAACAACATTGTATTTACATATCAGGGTGACGGCGACCTCGCTTCCATCGGTATGGCTGAAACCGTGCACGCCGCCGCAAGAAACGAGAATATCACCATTATTTTTATAAACAATGCGATTTACGGTATGACAGGCGGTCAAATGGCGCCGACATCTTTGCCCGGTCAGGTAACTCAGACCTCTCCCTACGGTCGTGACACAAATCATTGCGGTTTCCCGATAAAGGTTTGTGAAATGCTTTCACAGGTAGACGGCGCTGAATATCTTGAACGTGTTGCCGTGAATAACGTTAAGAATGTAAACAAGGCTAAAAAAGCCATTAAAAAAGCTTTCCAAAACCAGATAGACGGCAAGGGATTTTCACTTGTAGAAGTTATTTCAAGTTGTCCGACAAACTGGGGTCTTACACCTAAAAATGCGCTCCGGTGGATTGACGAAAAAATGATTCCGTATTATCCGCTCGGTGTTTACAAAGACCGTTCGGCTGAAAAGGGGGAAGAGTAATTATGGCTACTACACAGTATTTGTTTGCGGGTTTCGGCGGTCAGGGTATACTCTTCGCCGGAAAGTTTATCGCATATAAGGGTCTTATCGAAGAAAAGCAGGTAAGCTGGCTTCCCTCTTACGGTCCCGAAATGCGCGGCGGCACTGCATCCTGCTCGGTTATTATCAGTGATGAACCCGTCGGCTCACCGATAGTTTCAAAGCCCGATGTTCTTGTTGCAATGAATCTGCCCTCACTCGATAAGTATGAGGACAGTGTTGCGGCGGGCGGCACAATTTATGTTGACAGCACACTTATTGAACGTAAGGTAAAACGTGATGATGTAACGGTTAAATACATTCCCGCAACCGCAATGGCAAGTGAAAACGATATGCCCACCCTTGCAAATATGATAATCGTGGGCAGTGTGCTTGCCGATCAAAACGGTTTCGGTGACAGCGTTGATGCCACACTTCAAAAAGTTATTTCAGCAAAACACGCTGATATGCTTGAGGTAAATAAAAAGGCACTGAAACTCGGCGCAGATTATTAAAGGAGTAATTTTTATGGAAATCAAGATTGTTAAAAATTCAAATCCTGCCGAAAAGCCCGACAGTTCCACACTCGGATTCGGTAAAATATTTACCGACCATATGTTTATTATGGATTATTCGCGTGAAAGCGGTTGGCACGATGCCCGCATAGTGCCGTTCGGTCCTATTGCTCTTCATCCCGCATCGACCGTACTTCATTACGGCTCCGAGATTTTTGAGGGTCTTAAAGCATATCGCCGCGCCGACGGCAAGGTTCAAATGTTCAGACCCATTGAAAATATTCGCCGTATGAATCGCTCGGCAGAGCGTCTCTGCCTGCCGCAGATTCCCGAAGATGTAGCTTTTGAGGTTCTTGAAACATTTGTTAAAATGGAACAGGATTGGACTCCAAGCGCCGCAGGCACATCGCTTTATCTGCGCCCGTTTATGTTCGGTAATGACGAAACACTCGGCGTTCACGCCGTTCACAACGCCACGTTTGTGATTATTGCATCACCCGTAGGCAGTTATTACAAAGAGGGCATCAACCCCGTTAAGATAATGATTGAAGCCGATGATGTACGTGCCGTTCGCGGCGGTACGGGTTATGCCAAGTGCGGCGGCAACTATGCTGCAAGCAACCGTGCCGGTGAAAGGGCAGAGCAAAAGGGCTATTCACAGGTTCTTTGGCTTGACGGTGTTGAGCGCAAATACATTGAAGAAGTCGGCGCAATGAATGTTATGTTCAAGATTAACGGTGAAATCGTTACACCTGCGCTTACAGGTTCGATTCTTCCCGGAATCACCCGTATGTCCTGCATTGAGGTTCTTAAAAAAGAGGGATATACCGTAAACGAACGCTTGCTTTCGGTTGACGAACTGGGTGAGGCACTGAAAAACGGAACTCTCGAAGAAGCTTGGGGTTGCGGCACCGCCGCCGTTGTATCGCCTATCGGTGAACTTTGCTATAAAAACACAAAGTATGTTATAAATAACGGCGAAATCGGCACTGTAACACAGCACCTTTATGATACACTCACGGGAATTCAGTGGGGTAAGAT
>CAZGRC010000214.1:0-2301 GCA_964528125.1 uncultured Ruminococcus sp. | reverse complement strand
TACAGGAACCGAGTGCCGAGTCACCCTCAACAATATAAAGTTCGCGTTCCGAAACATCACGGCTGCGGCAATCAACAAATTTCTGCACGCGATCAACCATTGAATTGCTTGTTTGCAAGGTTTTTTTAATGTTTATGCGTTCGCGCTCACTGCGTTCGCGGCTTCGCTTGTTTATAAGCACCTGTTCGGCAATTTTTTCGGCTTCCGACTTGTTTTCGATAAAGTAAACTTCCAACTGATGGCGTAGGAAATCGGTCATTGCTTCCTGAATAAACCTGTTGGTTATGGACTTCTTTGTTTGGTTTTCGTAGGAAGTGACGGTCGAAAAGGACGAAATGACGACCGTAAGACATTCTTCGACATCGGCAAAGGTTATGGGGCTTTCGTTCGCCTTGTATTTATTATTTTGCTTTATATAAGCATCGATTTGAGCTCGGAACGCGTTTTTGGTTGCTTTGTCAGGCGCGCCGCCGTGTTCAAGCCAACTTGAGTTGTGATAATACTCGATAAGCGGATGAAAATTTGAAAAACAAACCGCAACATTTATCTTCACCTTATATTCCGGCTTATCGTCGCGGTCACGACCCTTGCGCTCGGTTTGCCAAAATTGCGGCGCCGTAAGGCGTTCTTCCCCGGTAACATCGGCAATATAATCCCTTATACCGTTTTCATAAACAATTTCGGTTTGTTCAAACTTCGCGCCCTTTTGTTCGCGGTATACAAAAAGCAGACCGTCATTTACAATCGCCTGTCTTTTAAGTGTATCCAAAAAATATTCGCGCGGAATATTAACATCGGTAAAAACTTCGATATCCGGCTTCCAGCGGGTTTTTGTGCCCGTGTCCTTGCCGGAATACGGTTCTTTTTTTAGTCCCCCGATATTATATCCCTTTTCAAAGTGAAGGTTATATTTAAAACCGTCACGCTTTATCTCGACATCCATATATTCTGAAGAATACTGTGTGGAACAAAGGCCGAGACCGTTAAGACCGACCGAATATTCGTAATTCGCACCGTCATTGGTGTTATATTTTCCGCCGGCATAAAGTTCGCAATACAGCAATTCCCAGTTATAGCATTGCTCGTTATTATTAAAATCAACCGGAGCGCCGCGACCGAAGTCTTGCACTTCCACCGAGCCGTCGGAATACTGTGTTACAATTATTTTTTTACCGTGACCCTCACGCGCTTCGTCGATTGAGTTTGATATGATTTCAAAAGCCGAATGTTCACAGCCGTCAAGACCGTCCGAACCGAAAATAACCCCGGGACGTTTTCTTACCCTGTCGGGACCTTCAAGCTTTTTAATACTTTCGTTACCGTATTCCTGTTTGGTTTTCGCCATTAGGAATTTCACTTCCCTTTTCACATAAAATCACATTATAAGCCAATTATACACATACATTATACACTATATATCGTGTTTTAGTCAAGCATTTAAATTCGAACATAAAAAAGCGCTCCGAAACAAGGTGAACCTCATTTCGGAGCGCACATAAAACACTTTATTCCGCTTCTTCAGGTGTGATTTCTTCAACATCTGCTACAATAACATTAACCTTTGTTACAACAGCGCCTGTAATAGATTGGATTTTTTCCTTAACATTGTCCTGAACCGCTTCGGCGGTTTTGCAAACCTGTGCATCTTTGGAAACGCATATATAAACCGTAATTTCCAGTGCACCGTTTATGTTTTCGACCTTGACACCCTTAAAAGGACTTTTGTTTCTTACGGTATCTCTAATGTCGATAGATTTCTTGCTGATGCATTTTACACCTGCAACCTCAACCGTAGCGAGTTCGGTCATCTTTTCGACAACTTCGGTGCTGACCGAAAGTTCTGTTCTTTTTTCCTGCATATAATGTTCCTCCAATGTATTATAATCAATTTTAAGTACAGTTTTTCACTGTTGTTATTTTATATTATAACACATTTTAAAAAAAAGACAACTATTTTACCGCAACAATTTTAATATTTCCTATTCCTATATCTGTTTCACCTGTGACAATATCTTGAATTTGCAGTGTTTGAGCCGTTGTAAGACCGTCTGATTTTACAACTATATTTATTCCTTTATCCCCAATAACGGCAACCGCTTTCTCAAAACCTTTACCTTTGAGAAGCGTTTCTATGTTACTTTCTTTTTCGATTCTCGAAGCAAGAGCTTTGACCGTGCCGAGTGCGTTTTCCCGCTGTTCGTCGGTTATATTTTCGCATTTCAGGGTTTCTTCGACCAATTCCTGTGCCTTTAAAAGCGCTTCTTCCCGTTCTTTAACGGCGGTTTCAAAATAATCCGCTTC
>CAZGRC010000213.1:0-2309 GCA_964528125.1 uncultured Ruminococcus sp. | reverse complement strand
CCGATGATGATTTTATATTCTATATATATTTTAAAATAAATTCAAGCACAAAAACCACCAAACACGAAGAGACCGCCACCTGAAACAGTTTTGCGCCGCACCATGCAAGAACGATACCGACAATAAGTGCCGCAAGTCCCGACCACATACTTCCGGTAGCATCAAGTATGGCGGGAAACGTCATTACCGCAAGTGTTACATACGGCACATAATAAAGAAAAGATTTAAGTGTTCTGTTTTGTATTTTTTTGCGTATAAGTGTGAGTGGCAATACGCGTATAAGAAATGTTACAGCTGCCATTATAAAAATATATATGTATATGTTTTTACTCATTTGTCTGCGCCTCCTCATCCTTTACGGGGAAGATCAGCGCCGCCGCAAGTGCTATTATTACAGTGAGTGCTATGGTTTTTATACCCGATGGCACCCGATTTATCAGCGGCAATTTTTCCGCCGCAAAACTCGCCGCAAAAGAAACGGCAACAACAGCCGCTATAACCTTTTCTTTTCGCGCCGGAGGTATTATTATTGCAATGAACATACCGTAGAGCCCTACACCCAACGCACTTACCACCGATGCGGGAAGCACATTCCCCATAATGACACCGAGCATTGTGCCGATTGACCAACCCGGTATTGCTACCGTCATAGCACCATAGTTATACCACGGGCAAAGGTCACCGTCCACAGCCATTGATATGCCGAAAATTTCGTCGGTTACATCAAATCCCACAAGCATTCGGTGGCGAAGCGGTGTATCGGGCGGAAGTTTTTGTGAAAGAGCCGTTGACATAAGCAGATACCGTGCATTGGCAACCAGCTCCATAACAGCCACTTCGATGTATGAAGCACCTGCGCTTATGAGTGTGAAACCCGCAAATTCACCTGCCGATGCGTTTATGAGAAAACTTGTAAGTGCCGCTTGAAAGGCATTGAAACCCGCCTGTTTCGCCGCAATGCCCAAAGCAAACGAAACCGCAAAATATCCCAGTGCTACCGGCACCCCGTCGCGGATGCCCTTTTTGTACCAATTAAACTTCTGTTTTTGCATTTACTTCACTAAATCCTCGGTTTTTAAAAGTTTTGCCGTGTATTCTCCGCCGCAGGCAAGCGGCTTTTCAAATGAAAGGGCGTAAAGGTCGGTTGCCCTGCATTCGGCGGCAAAAACACGGTTTGCCGCCGAGCCTGATTCTTTTATTTGTGCCGCCCTTGTAACTATCGGTGAAAAAGACGGTACATCTTTAAGGTGCGACAATCCTTTTTGCGAGAATCCGAGCACCCTTACATACGGTGGTGATGTCATAAAGAATTCTTTGTCAAAACCCAAAAACGCCGAAAGCACCAGCCGTCGCACCCTTGCCATGGTGTAGCGTTTGGTTTTTATCATATTATAAAGCGATTCAAGACCGTCTGCCCGACGAATTGAAAAAAACAGTTTGTTTTCTATGCCTTCGCTGATATCCGGCAGACATTTCAGTTCATCTTCGCTTTTGGTACGCAAAGTTGCGAGGATCGCCCGTTCCAAGCGTGAAATATCCGAAATATACTCGGGCTTTATGAGCCCTCTGAGTTCGCTCGGCATATATCTTTCAACAAACCCTATACTGCCGTTCATCAAATGTTCGCGTATAAGCGATGCCGAAACATATCCGCCCTTTGCTTCGCGCTCATCATGACCTGCACCGACACGTTTTACACAGCGAAACGATATTGGAATATTAAGCCGCTTTGCGGCGCATATATATTCGATACCCAAATTATCGTTGGGATTTTTAAGCAGTCCGATATCAATGCCGAGTTGTTCGGCGGCAAGTTGCCGCGCCGCGGCAAATGTGATACCCGAAGACACATTTTGTGCCGCAAGTGCGTGAAATTCATCCGAAAAAATGATGTCGGCGGCATTTTTAAGTTTTTCAATGTCACCGCACTCACTTCCGAAAACAATTTCGTCACAGCCGAGAGCATACAGTTGCCACACACCGCCGAGAGCAAAATTCTGCGCCGTTGACATCGACCACAGCACGGGCAATTCCGCAACAATATCGGTGCCGCAGAGAAGTGCCGCTTCGGCACGTTTTTGTTTTGAGAGTATTGCCGTATCACCGCGCTGAACAAAATTGCCGCTGATGACTGCAATCACGGTATTGTTTTCCGCACCGCGTGCGCAGTCAATTATATATTTGTGCCCGCTGTGCAGAGGATTAAATTCCGCGATTATACCCGAAACAGCCAAAACAGCACCCCTTTTTGTAAATTATACTTGAAAAATTCGATTAAATACATTATTATTAAATAGTATATGTAACAG
>CAZGRC010000212.1:0-2344 GCA_964528125.1 uncultured Ruminococcus sp. | reverse complement strand
GCCATGACACCTATGGGTATTCATGTCGGTGCGGGGCTTTCGCGGCAAAAGGCAATCGGACTGCTTCTTACGGTGTGTTTTGTTCTCGGTGTGCTGATAACCGTTGCGGAGCCCGATCTGCAGGTGCTTGCAAATCAGGTCAGTTCCGTTATTAGCGGAAAACTTCTGATATATACGGTGGGATTCGGTGTCGGCGCGTTCTTGGTTGTCGCGATTTTGCGAATCGTTTTCAAACAGCGACTTTCGGTTATACTAATGCTGTTTTATATGCTTTTGTTTGCCATGTCGCTTATACTCTCGGTCAACGGAAACATTGCTTTGTTGCCTATGGCGTTCGATTCGGGCGGTGTAACCACAGGTCCCATAACGGTGCCGTTTATTATGGCACTCGGTGTCGGTATTTCAAGCGTTCTCGGCGACCGACACAGTCAGGAAAACAGTTTCGGTCTGGTTGCACTTTGCTCTGTCGGACCGATACTTGCGGTGTTGGTGCTCGGCATTTTTGCCCGCAATGACCTTTCTTACACCGTAAATTACGGTTCGGTTGAACACGATGTTCTCGGAATGTATCTTAAAAATGCTTCCCAAATTGCCAAAGAAGTTGCAATCGCTCTTGGGCTTATCGTGGTGTTTTTTCTGCTTTGCCAGATTTTCTTTCTCAAACTTTCAAAACGCCAATTGTTGAGAATCGGCGTCGGCGTTGTTTTTACATATATTGGGCTGGTTTTATTCCTCACGGGGGTAAATGTCGGTTATATGCCCATAGGATACAAAATGGGACTTCAACTTTCCTCTGTTCACCCCGCACTGCTTGTATGTATCGGGCTTGTTATGGGCATTTTGGTGGTTTTGGCGGAACCCGCCGTCCATGTTCTTAACGCTCAGGTTGAGGATGTTACCGGCGGATACATCAAGAAAAAATCTATGATGATAGGTCTGTGCACCGGTGTCGGTGCCGCTATCGCCCTCAGCGTAATAAGGATAATTTTCGACTTTTCATTGGTGTATTATATTATTCCCGGTTATTTTATATCTCTTGCACTTTCGCTGTTTGTTCCGCCTGTTTACACCGCTATTGCGTTTGACTCCGGCGGGGTGGCAAGCGGTCCTATGACATCGGGCTTTATTCTGCCGTTTGCCGTCGGTGTGTGTGTGGCATTGCAGGGTGAAAATGCCGTGTTGCAAGACGGATTCGGTGTTGTGGCGTTGGTCGCAATGGCACCGCTCATCACGATTCAGTTGCTCGGTTTCAGAGCGATTGTATCAAACCGCGTCAAGGAAAAACGTGCTATGAAGCGAATTCTTCAAGCCGATGATGAACACATCATCAATTTTATGTAGGGGGCGGCTTTATGACAAATACAATCAATGAATCCGCAATAAAAAAACTGAAACTTGTGATTACGGTAGTTGACCGTGCCAAAACGGAATTTTATTTGGATATATTCAGTCAGTTTGAGGTGAACTTCCAAACGGTTACCGGCGGGAAAGGAACTGCCGATTCCGAAATCGTGGAAATGTTGGGACTTAATATCCACAAAGCGGTAATTATGAGCGTTGTACGCGAAGATATGGTTGACCCGATTATGAAGTGCCTTGAAGAAAAGTTTAAAACTATCCGCAACGGCAAGGGTATCGCCATTGCCGTGCCGCTCACCGGAGTTATCGGTGTAACTATGTACCGATTTTTAAGTAACAACAAACAAGGCAAGGAGGGCTGAAAAATGACTACAGACAACCATGAGGTTATTTTTGCTATCGTTAACGCGGGCTATGCCGAAGATGCTATGCACGTTGCGCGTGAACACGGCGCGCGCGGCGGTACAATTATCAGCGGGCGCGGCGTTGCCCGCGAAGACGAAGCCGCTTTTTTCGGTATCACCATTCACGCCGAGAAAGAACTGCTTATGATGGTGGTGGAAAAAAATATCCGCGACAGCATACTGCACGCTCTTTATAAACAAATGGGTATGCAGCAAAAGGCACAGGGAATTGTCTTTTCCCTGCCCGTTTCCGATGTTGCAGGTTTGGCAAAAGCACCGGAAGCAACCGAAACAAATTAAAATATGCCCTTAAAAATATAATCTGATTACGATAAAAAATCACAACTGTCTGTTAAACGGGCGGTTGTGATTTTTTTGCGTTTTGAGACGTGAAAATAAAAAGAATCGATTGTTTAGGCGGCAATCTGTTTTCCAAAAATATTTTGTTTTAACTTATAAATACGGATTAAAAATACAATCTTTCCAAAACCCTTGATATTTCAAGGCTTTTCGCCTTGCGGCATATTCCCCAACCGCACTTGAACTTTCAAACATTCCATCCGGTCTGATACAGACAAAGG
>CAZGRC010000211.1:377-2361 GCA_964528125.1 uncultured Ruminococcus sp. | reverse complement strand
GCTGTGCATAAGTTCGCTGAGCCCGAATATGCACAGTACAAGCCCGATGATTATCAGGGTCGTTTTTACCATAAATACCACCTCTGTATATCATATGCAACAGAGGCGGTATTCGCGCAAAACTAATTTATCGTTACTGGTGTGCTGTAGGTGCCGACCTGCCAAATGTTGGGATATTTATCCGATTTTATCACGGCATCAACCGTGTGGTCACCCGCCGAGCGGTCGGTAAGGTCAAGGATGGCATAAATATCGGAACGGGTTATTTTTTCGATTACGTTTGCGGGACCGCAAATTTTCACATTGTTTATTTTTCCGTGCGTTTTCGCAGAAAGATTTGCGGAAAGTCCCGTATAGCGAATGTCGGTAACGGTAACGGTTTTTTCGGCATAATTTGAAGTTTCCACGGCAACGGTAAAGAATTCAATGTTGTCAAGTATCTTTACGCCGTCGGGCAGCGTGGGGGAGACCTCAAAACTGTTTGAAGTTGTGCTGACAGTTCTGAAATCAATAGCCGAAAGGGTTATCTCGTTCAGTTTGTTTATAACATCGGGAGGACCGATAACCGAAACGCTTGAATGGTCTACGGTCCAGTTTATATTGCTTTCTTTAAGACCCGACGGCAGATTTGAAAAGGTTGCTTTTACCGAAACGGTTGCGCGCTTTGAAATCGGTTGCGAGACTTTTACCGATGTGAAACTTAAGGTGAGATATGTGTTTTCGACAATGTTGTCGTTTTTGTCATAAACCTTGCCGTCATTGGCATAACGGTATATAATTTCCGCTTTGGCATCATAAAGAACAATATCGGAATCGAATGTTGTTGTGGTGTTAAGTGTGGTATTGACTTCGGCAAGGGAACCCACCGAATCGATACGGTCAATGAGGGAACGTGGACCTTTTACGGTTATGGTGCTGTTTTCTGAACTGCTTACCACCGGTGTTTCGGCAACAAGTCCGTCCGAAGCGCTGACACCGATAAGTTTCGGAACAAGGGTGAATTCGCGGGTGTCGATATAGTCGAATGTGACATCTATGGTAGAGGGGGATATGGAGGAAAAGGTATAGCCGGATTTGGTGCTGTTTCTTGTGCCGAGGACATCAAGAGTGTATGTTCCCGCCGCAGTTACGTCGGTAACCGATGCCGAAAGCATAAAATCCGATGCGGTAAGCGAACTGACGATATAATTCGGCCCGCTTACGGTTACGGTGAATTTTTGCGAGTATATATCGGAAACAATGCCGAGCCCCATTTCGCTTGCAACCGTATTGTCGATTGAAACGGTTGCGGTCACGTCTGTAAAAATCTGATCGCGAATGGGGTTGCGGTTTATCATCACGACAAGCCATATCGCAAAGGAAAGTATGAGAGATATCGTTACGGTGAATTTTTTATTGTACAGGAGTGGACGCAGACGCAGTTTTTTGAGAAAATCAATCTTCATTTTTGTTTTCCTCCTTGTCCTGCGTTTTCTTCTTTTTATTGAACGGGTTTATTGTTTTAAGCGCCGAAATAACCAGATTGTCGCGTGCGATGAGTTCAGAATCAATGAGTCGCCTTTTAAGTTCGGCACAGGCGGAAGCACCGTTGAAACCGCGTTCTATCTGTCCGTTTTCAACAATGGATATTGTGCCGGTTTCTTCAGACACGACCAAGACAACGGCGTCCGAGTTTTCCGACATTCCGATAGCCGCGCGGTGGCGCGTCCCGAGTTGGGAAGAAAGTGCGTTGTTCTGGGTGAGAGGAAGTATACAGCCTGCGGCGTATATGCGACCGTTGCGTACAATGGCGGCGCCGTCGTGAAGAGGTGACTTCGGGAAGAAGATGTTGTTTACCATGGAAACCGAGGTTTCGGCATCGGTAACGGTGCCGGTGTTTATTATTTCACCGAGCTGTGTCATACGCTCAAAGACAATAAGCGCACCGATGCGTTTTTCCTGCATGACACCGGCGGCGCGACCGATGTTGTCAATGGCGTTGGAG
>CAZGRC010000211.1:0-367 GCA_964528125.1 uncultured Ruminococcus sp. | reverse complement strand
GGTGTCTTCATCAAGCATTTGCCCGCGAACAAGTTTGGTCTGTCCCATATTTTCAAGAAGTCTGCGAAGTTCGGGCTGGAATATTATCGCAAGGGCAATAATCGCGGAATCGATTACGGTTGAAAGCAACCAGTTCAAGACCGCCAGTTCCCACCAACGCGCAATGGCAAACGCCACAAGCAAAACGGCAAGTCCTTTTACAAGTTGGCCCGCGCGTGTTTCGCGCAGAAACTCAACTGCCTTGTATATTATAAATGCGATTACTATGATATCGAGAATATCGAAAAAACGTATATTTGATATTGCATATACGATTTGGTTCCAGAGCGAATATATCGCGCTGAAAAACGTATTCACAGACCTCACC
>CAZGRC010000210.1:0-2390 GCA_964528125.1 uncultured Ruminococcus sp. | reverse complement strand
CGGATGAGGTGACACCGAATTTAAGCAGATATTCCGCGACATTAGAATTTGCCGCTTTAATCGGGAAAACGGAGAACTGCAAGGTTTTGCTTTTCAACTGCCCCGCAAGATTGTCGGTAGATTTCTCAACATTTATAAACGCACTTAAATTTTGTTGCCAATGCCCAGCAACCGCAGTTACCGCTTCCTTTATCATAGGATCGCCGTAATATGTCATTTTAGAGGAAGGTAACCGTTTATTTTCCAACTTTTTCACCTGCACCGAAAAAAGTTGCTGCGCCCCTGCAAGGTCATATTCCGTAATACCGACATTTTGAGCATTTTCGGCTTTGACGATTTGCGGATATATCGAATTTGCCGTCGAAAAACCTTGCGGCAATTTATCGGCATAAACCTCGGACGAGGTTAGTTTGGCAAAAGCGCGGCGAATATCGGCATTATATTCGTTGCCGATTGTCATAACCCAACAGATATTAGGCACGGAAATCAGTTTAAGGTCGGAATTATCCGCATTCGGAATTTCTTCGGTGTCAAGAAACGCCATATCTACCTTTGAATTTTTAAGAAGCTCAACCGTTTGTCCGTCATTGCGACAGGAAAGATATACCGCTGCGTTTTCGGCAATAAATTTACCGTTGTATTCTTTGTTGTTATATAACCTTATACCGAAATTCTCACCTTTAGCCCATTTGCGTATCGAATATGAACCGTTGGCTATTATATACTTACTCTCAAGCCCGTATTTGCCTATACATTCTTTGAAAAAAGATTCGTTGCAAGGCATTGCCACCGAACTTGCAAGTGTGTGAAGAAAATATTCGTCTTCCGATTCAAGTGTGATTTGAACGGTTTTACCGTCGGGTGCCGAAACACCGAGCGCCGACACATCGGACGCACCGGAATTTACGGCTTTGGCACCGCTGATACAAAACAATCGACTGACAAAAGGTGCCGCCGTATCGGGACTTAACGCTCGCCTTATTCCGAAAACAAAATCTTCGGCAGAAAGCGGGTCTCCTGTACTCCATTTAACATCTTCACGAAGTTTAAAGGTGTAGGTTAGCCCGTTTTTTTCGTAACTTTCAGCTGCGCCGCAAACCATTTCGCCGTCTGCATCATAGCGCATAAGCCCCTCGAAAACATTGCGTATTATAAGAAGTTCGCTATCCTCAGAGGCGGTTTGCGGATCAAGTGTGGACGGTTGGGTTGCCAGTTCAAAATAAAGATAGGCTTCCCTGTGTTTATCACCGCACGCCGTCATTAAAAAACAAATTGCCGCGCACAAAATCGCAGACAAAGCTCGTTTGCAAAATTTCATTAAAGCACTCTTCCCAACAAGATTTGTGTTTTGAAAATACATTTTTTCTTTTGAGAATACTCTCTTCGACCGTATTTTCTTTTTTACAGTATATCATCCCCTGTGATTTTTTTCAATAACAATAAAAAATTTTATTAAATCCGTTGACTAAAATAATTCTTTTTGTTAAAATAATCTCGAGGTGAAGTTTATGAAATTTACCCGATATATTCTGCTCTTTACGATTATTCTTTGTCTTTGCGGTTGCGGCAACACCGCCACATCTTCCGAACCCGCAATCATAATAAACATTCCGAATGACAACAGCGTAAACGGATACAGAATCACAATGTCCGAAACATCCGACGGGAGCACCCCTCAAAACACCACAGATAAAACTACCCCCTCCGCGGATAACGTCACCGATATCTACTACTGCGCCAGTGTATCAAGCAAAAAATTTCACACTTCAAAATGCGGAAGCGCAAAAAATATCAAAGAAGAAAATCTTCTGACTTCACCCGAACGTCAGTATTTTATCGACAACGGTTATGAACCCTGCGGACGTTGCAACCCTTAAAACTTGATTTTTATCAAAAATTTCCCTTTTTGCCGATATTTTTATTGACATAAAGGTTTATTTGCGGTATAATAATATGCCGATGGGTTTTTAAAGCCCTCGTTTGATGTCGATTAAATTGTCGGGATATTGCCCGTTCACCCAAAGGAGGGACATAATAAGATGAAAAGAACTTATCAACCTAAAAAACTTCACCGTAAAAAAGAACACGGCTTCCTCAAGAGAATGTCAACATCCAACGGTCGCAAGGTACTCGCCAGACGAAGAGCAAAAGGAAGAAAGCAATTAACCTACTAATGCAAAGCCACTTCCATGTGGCTTTTCATTTTATTCAGTTATGCAAGATTTTGAAAAATTAAAACAAAACTACGACTTCAGGCGACTTTATACCGGAGGCACTGCCTGCGTTACTTCCGCATTTGTTCTTTACTACCGCAAAGGTCG
Source organism: uncultured Ruminococcus sp. (assembly GCA_964528125.1). GTDB lineage: Bacteria > Bacillota > Clostridia > Oscillospirales > Acutalibacteraceae > UBA737. The sequence continues at coordinate 69 of CAZGRC010000210.1, read as the reverse complement.
TGCGGGCAAGGTGCGGCTTGGTCTTACAGCGGGCAAGAAAATCGGCGGCGCCGTGCAACGAAACCGTGC
>CAZGRC010000209.1:0-2403 GCA_964528125.1 uncultured Ruminococcus sp. | reverse complement strand
ATGGCGGTTGAAGAAACCGGTATGGGTATTGTAGAAGATAAGGTTATCAAAAATAACTACGCTTCCGAATATATTTACAACGCTTACAAGAATACAAAGACCTGCGGCGTAATCGAAGAAGATACCGCATTCGGCACCAAAAAAATTGCAGAGCCTATCGGCGTTATTGCGGCGGTTATCCCCACAACCAACCCGACATCTACCGCAATTTTCAAATGCCTTATTGCACTGAAAACCAGAAATGCAATCATCATTTCTCCGCACCCGCGTGCAAAGGGCAGCACAATTGCCGCCGCAAAACTTGTGCTTGAAGCGGCAGTTGCGGCAGGTGCGCCCGAAAACATTATCGACTGGATTGACGTACCCAGCCTTGATATGACAAACACCGTTATGAAAGAAGCCGATATTATCCTTGCCACGGGCGGTCCCGGAATGGTTAAAGCGGCATATTCAAGCGGTAAGCCCGCTTTGGGCGTCGGCGCAGGTAACACCCCCGCCATTATTGATGACACCGCCGACATTATCCTTGCGGTAAACTCAATCATACATTCCAAAACTTTTGATAACGGTATGATTTGTGCTTCCGAGCAGTCGGTTATCGTTCTTGAAAGCATTTACGATGCGGTTAAAGAAGAGTTTGCCACCCGCGGTTGCTATTTCTTGAAACCCGCGGAAATCGAAAAAGTTCGCAAAACCATTATTATCAACGGCGCTCTCAACGCAAAAATCGTCGGTCAGTCGGCGGCAAAGATTGCGGAACTTTCCGGTGTTACGGTACCCGAAGGTACAAAGATACTCATCGGTGAAGTTGAAAGCGTAGAGCTCTCCGAAGAATTTGCACATGAAAAACTGAGTCCTGTACTTGCTATGTATAAAGCAACCGATTTTGAAGATGCTTTGGGCAAAGCCGAACATCTTATCGCAGACGGCGGTTACGGTCACACCTCCTCGGTATATCTTAACGAAGTTACCGAAAAGGAAAAACTTGCCGAGTTTACAGCACGTATGAAAACCTGTCGTATCCTTGTTAATACCCCGTCTTCTCACGGCGGTATCGGTGACCTTTACAACTTTAAACTTGCTCCGTCACTCACCCTCGGTTGCGGTTCTTGGGGCGGCAACAGTGTATCCGAAAACGTTGGTGTTAAGCACCTCTTAAATATTAAAACAGTAGCTGAAAGAAGGGAAAATATGCTTTGGTTCCGTGCACCGGAGAAGGTATATATCAAGAAAGGATGTCTGCCGGTAGCGCTTGACGAGCTCAGAAGCGTACGCGGTTCTAAGAAAGCGTTTATCGTAACCGACACATTCCTGTATCAGAACGGATATACCAAACCCATTACAGACAAACTTGACGAAATGGGTATTGTTCACACCACATTCTTTGATGTTCAGCCCGATCCTACACTGAAAAACGCCAAAGACGGCGCAAAACAGATGGCGGCTTTCCAACCCGATACCATTATTGCACTCGGCGGCGGTTCCGCAATGGATGCCGCAAAAATTATGTGGGTTCTTTATGAGCATCCCGAAGCGGACTTTATGGATATGGCAATGCGCTTTATCGATATCCGCAAACGTGTATACACATTCCCCAAAATGGGTGAAAAAGCATACTTTATCGCTATCCCCACATCTGCGGGTACCGGTTCCGAAGTTACACCCTTTGCCGTTATTACAGATGAGCAGACAGGCGTTAAGTATCCGCTTGCGGATTATGAACTGCTCCCCAATATGGCAATTATCGATGCCGATTTCCATATGAGCGCGCCCAAAGGCTTGACTGCCGCTTCCGGTATTGATGCGGTTACACACGCTCTTGAAGCGTATGCCGCAATGCTGGCAACCGACTATACCGACGGTCTTGCACTGCAAGCTCTTAAAAACATCTTCAAATATCTGCCCCGCGCATATGAAAACGGTCAAACCGATATTGAAGCACGCGAAAAGATGGCAAATGCCGCAACAATGGCAGGTATGGCTTTTGCCAACGCATTCCTCGGTGTTTGCCACTCAATGGCACACAAACTCGGAGCTTTCCACCATCTGCCTCACGGCGTTGCCAACGCTCTTATGATTGAAGAAGTTCTCCGTTTCAATGCAAGTGAAGCACCTGCTAAAATGGGTACATTCTCGCAGTATGATCATCCTCACACACTGGCACGGTATGCGGAAGTTGCCGATTATCTCGGTCTCGGCGGAAATACCGATGAAGAAAAGCTTGAAAACCTTATCAAAGCCGTAAATGACCTTAAAGCCAAGGTCGGCATTAAGAACACCATCAAGGATTACGGCATTGACGAAAAAGACTTCCTTGATCGTCTTGACGATATGGTTGAGCAGGCATTCGATGACCAGTGCACCGGTGCAAACCCCCGTTATCCGCTTATGAGCGAAATCAAG
>CAZGRC010000208.1:0-2419 GCA_964528125.1 uncultured Ruminococcus sp. | reverse complement strand
ACCGAGGTGTATTGATGCAAAACGTATCAAAAGGTCGTGCGCCGCAATTTCAATTTGCGGATTTAACGGGATATGCTTTTGCCTGAATTGCTCATCAAGATATTTGCGCGATGTTGAGTTTTTTTCGAGTAAAATCAACGGTTCTTCCGACATATCTTTCCAACTGTAAACGTTTTTCTTTTTGTGTTCGGTGCCGCATACGAAAATATCGTGTATATCAAAACAGGGTACAATGTTCAGTTCCGTGTCATTAACAGGCAGATTTACAAAAGCCAGTTCCGCCTGCCCCTCCTTTACACGCTGAATCATATCGTATGAATATGAGTTTGCCATTTCAATGCGTATTCCGGGATATGTCGCGTGAAAGCGTTCAAGATAGGGCAGAAGATACTGACCCGTGATTGTATCGCCCGCCGCGATTATAAGAGAACCGCTGTCGAGTTGATTTAGCCGCGCAAGCAACATTTCACCCTGTTCAATAGACTGAAGTGCGCTTTCGACCTTTTGAAACAGCATTATTCCTTCTTTTGTGAGGGTTACACCGCGGCGTGAACGCGTGAAGAGTTGGGTGTTCAGGTCTTCTTCAAGCTGATGTATGCACTGTGAAATGGCGGATTGCGAGATATAGAGATTGCGTGCCGCCGTTGAAAAAGAGGAGTGTCGCGCCGTTTCGTAGAAGATTCTGTAATAATCAAGACGAGTTTTCATATAAGTACACCTTATCGCTGTTGTAAGTTATATCTATTTTACTAATAGTTGCATTTATATTATAATACGAATGTAAAAAATGTCAAGTGAGCAAAAATCTTAGAACCATACCGACTTTTAAGGTGTGTTCAAACGACTTTCGGCTCATTGTCGTACACAGGGAGGATATTTTTATGGAAAGAAAAATCGGTACTGTATCAAGAGGTGTTCGTTGCCCCATTATCCGTGAGGGTGATGACATTGCAAAAATTGTTGTTGACAGCGTTGTTGAAGCGGCGGAAAGCGAAGGATTTGCACTTCGTGACCGTGATGTTGTTGCTGTTACGGAATCCGTTGTGGCACGTTCACAGGGAAATTACGCTTCGGTTGATGCGATTGCAAAGGATGTTAAAAATAAACTCGGCGGTGAAACCATCGGTGTTATTTTTCCGATACTGAGCCGTAACCGTTTTGCAATTTGTCTGCGCGGCATTGCAAAAGGTGCAAAGAAAATTGTTTTGATGTTGAGTTATCCTGGCGACGAGGTCGGAAATGCATTGGTATCGCTTGATCAGTTGGATGAAGCGGGTATAAACCCTTATACCGACGTTTTAAGCGAAGTCAAATATCGCGAACTGTTCGGTGAAAATCGCCACCCGTTTACAGGTGTTGATTATGTTAAGTATTACGGTGATCTTATCCGTGATTGCGGTGCCGAGGCGGAAATTGTTTTGGCAAATGATCCTCGTGCCATCCTTAAATATACAGACAATGTTCTTAACTGCGATATTCACAGCCGTGCACGCACCAAGCGCATCTTAAAGGCGGCAGGTGCAAAATGTGTTGTCGGTTTGGATGAAATATTAAATGCTTCTGTTGACGGTAGCGGATTCAATTCCAGATACGGTCTGCTCGGATCCAATAAATCTACAGAAGATATGATTAAACTTTTCCCGCAGGACTGTTTTGATTTGGTCGAGGGTATGCAGTCACAGTTTATGGAACGCACCGGCAAGCACATTGAGGTTATGGTTTACGGTGACGGTGCTTTCAAGGATCCCGTAGGCAAAATTTGGGAACTTGCCGACCCTGTCGTTTCTCCGGGTTACACCAAGGGACTTGAGGGTACACCGAATGAACTTAAACTTAAGTATCTTGCGGATAACGATTTTGCTGATCTTAAGGGCGAAGAGCTTAAAAAAGCCATTGAGTCGGCAATAAGCCAAAAGGACGGCAATCTTGTCGGCAATATGGCATCACAGGGTACAACCCCGCGCCGCCTTACCGACCTTATCGGTTCGCTTTGCGACCTTACCAGCGGTTCGGGCGATAAGGGTACACCTATCGTTTTGGTTCAGGGTTATTTTGATAATCTTACCGATTGATTTCGGTTGTATGTTTAAATGCCGTTCGCGTTTTGCGGACGGTATTTTTGTGTTTACTGTATTTACAGTTTCTTCTTAATTGAGTAAGTTTTATACTTTCCACTCAACTGCCTGTTCACGGGAATCCACAAAGCGGCGATAGATACCACCTTGTCGCATAAGCTCGTCATATGTACCGCTTTGGACGATTTTTTCGCATAAAACCCGGTTATATTATGCAACGCTTTACAATGGTATTGGCAAAAAATAATATGCGTAAAATCCGTTTTCACGATTTACGGCACAGTTGCGCAAACGCTTTGCGGATGGTAAGGTCAGTATGTCCTACCGACAGTTCCTCGGTTATC
>CAZGRC010000207.1:0-2428 GCA_964528125.1 uncultured Ruminococcus sp. | reverse complement strand
CGATTATGCTGCCGCCATATGTGAGGGTGCCAACCTTGTAAGAATCGGCACGGCACTTTTCGGCAGAAGGAATTACAATATATAAATTAAAATTTAAGGAGATTTAAAATGAGCTTGTTTGACAGTATTAAAAACATTCTTAACGTTCCCGATGAGGACGAATTCGAAGATGATGAGGTTCTGGAGGAAGAAACCGAACCCGTACCTAAAAAAAGAACTTCCGATGACGGTTATTCAACACGCAGATCCGAACCCACACCCCGCATTGTTAAATCCAGAAATACAAACGTTCAGCAACCGTCTTCACAGATGCAAATGGTTTTGGTTCGTCCCGACCGCTTTGAGGATGTAACATCTATTGCTGACCATCTTAACGACAAAAAAGCGGTTGTGCTTAATCTTGAAGCCGCCAACCGCGATATTTCGCGCCGTATTATCGACTTTTTAAGCGGAGTGGCATACGCCAATAACGGAAATATGCGTAAGGTTGCTAACAGCACATTCCTTATCGTACCTTTCGGTGTTGATGTTATGGGCGAGCTTATGCTTGAAGATTTTGACGAAGGCAAAATGTATTTCTGATGGATGCCGCACTTTTGCCGGCACGTGTTTCCGACACACTTAATCTTTGTGAGCGCACGGGTGTGCCGCACTTTTTGGGATTTTTGTCCCCGTCGGAATCGGCTGTTGCCGACTCGACACTTGCACATATATTTTCAAGATATTCCTTTTTCGGCGGATATGACGGAGCGGAGCGGACATTTCTTTGTTGCCGACCCGATTGGTGTGAAAAACCGAAGTTTCCGATAACGGCGGTGACATTTACGTTTCGTCTTTGCGATAAACTTTCGCACCGTGATTTTCTCGGTGCACTTATGGGGCTTGGAATTGTGCGCGAAGCGGTCGGAGATATACTTGTCGAAGATGGCAGAGCGGTTGTTTTTCTTGCCGATGAAATAGTCGGATATGTTATGTCACAGTGCGAAAAGGTGGGGAACACCGGTGTTACACTGTCGGTTGGCTTTTCAAAGCCCTTGCCGCAATCGGGTCAAAAATTGCTTTGCTGCGACACGGTTGCGTCTTTGCGACTTGACTGTGTTGTAAGCGCAATCGGCGGTATATCGCGGAACCTTTCTTCGGAAATGATTGATGACGGTTTGGTTTCGCTGAATTCGGTTTGCTGCAAGAAATCCACCCGCACCGTTTGTGAGGGCGACCGAATAACCGTAAGGGGCAAAGGCAGATTTGAAATACTTTCCGTTTCGAAACTGACACGAAAATCAAGAATTAAAATTCAATTTTATAAATATGTATAGGGGGACCGTTTATGTTAAATTCTAAAGACATAAGAAACGTTAAATTTTCAAAGTCGGTTGGCGGCTATAAGCAGGAAGAGGTTGATATACTTCTTGATAAAGTCGAAGCCGATTATGAACAGTTTGAGCGCGTCGTTAAGGATTTGCAGTTGAAAGCCGATTCTCTTGAAAAAGAAATCGAAGGCTACAAAAATTCTCAAAGCAGTATTCAAAATGTTCTTGTGAGCGCACAAAAACTTGCCGACCAAATAGTTGATGAGGCAAAAGCCAAAAGCGAGCAGATTGTTAAAAACGCAGAGGCAAGTATCGAGATTATTACCGCGCGTGAAAAGGAACTTGCAGATACCTTTGAACACAAGTCACAGCAACGCAAAGACACTCTTCAAAACGAACTGGATGCAATGCTTGTAAAAGCACAGCAGAAGCGTGATGCAATTGAAAAAGCAACCGCCGACAGCGTTAAACGTCAGCAGATTCTTTTTGATAAACTTAAACTTGAAATTTCGGCATTTAAAGCGGAAATCACCCGCAGTTATAAAGAACATCTTGAAATTTTGCAAAAACTTCCCGATGCGGTTCCCATGGATCCGCAAAATATGACCGAAGCGGTAAGGGCCGCAATCGAAAAGTCACCCGCACCCGAAAGTTTTTTTGAAACATCGGTTTTGGAGGACGCGGTTAAGTCCGAAGAAAATGTTTCAACCGAAGAGACGACCGAACAGGGTAATCTTGCAAATAACACCGAGACCGCAAACGGTTCCGCAGCACCCGAAAAATCCGCAAGCGGATTTGTTATCGCTCCGGCAGATGATATTGTTGCGGAAAATTAACGGTGAATTTTGATTGCCGTTACAAGGAGGAAAAATTTTGATTTCATATATTCTTGCACTTGTGGCAGGGCTGGCTGTTTTGGGATTTGACCAGTACACCAAATTTTACATTGCCGCCAATTACACCCTCGGTTCGTCGTATGATTTTATTCCCGGCTTTATTGACATAACATACATTCACAATAAAGGCGGAGCTTGGGGAATGCTGAACGGATATACATGGTTGCTTATCTCGTTGACCGTTATTGTAATGCTGGTATGCATCGCCCTGCTCCTTAAATA
>CAZGRC010000206.1:0-2444 GCA_964528125.1 uncultured Ruminococcus sp. | reverse complement strand
GCCTGTTCGGCGGTGATTGCGAAATTTTCCGCCGATATTTCTCCGAAACGACTGTTTTGCACGGCATCAACGACTGCGCCCATAATCTGCGGTGCTATTGAACCGCCGAGGTCGCCGCCTGCCGCCATCAGCGCATATGCCGCAACACCCGCATTTGGTAATTTTTCCTCCATCATTATAAGACTGCCGGGCCATAACATCGATGTGCAAATGCCGGTCAGTGTGCAGGCAATCAAAGATATTGCGGGAATCGGTGAAAGACCCGCAATCAAATAACATAGCGTGGCACAGATCATACCGATAAGCAAAACCGTGGTAATGTTTTTGCCGAATTTTGCATAAACCGTTCTGCCGAATCCCAAAAGTATCGCAAACAATGCCAGACCGACAATGTCGCCCACGGCTTTCGGAATGTTGAGACTGTTTTCCATATATGCCGAAATCCAGTTGGTCATCGTGTTTTCGGCGGCGCCGCCGAAGAAAATGCAAAGTACGCAAAGTGCAAGACCGAATTTATTGCTTTTGCCGCTCTGCTGTCCACTGCCGCTCGAAAGGTTTAAATCGGGGATCGGGGATGTGCAGAACAGCACACAAGAAATTATTGGGAGAAGTGCCCAGAAAGCGGTCAGATACATCCAGTTTTCGGTGCCGAAAATTTTAAGAAAAACCGTGCTCAAGGCAACAACGGTAAGGACACCCCAAGCATAAAGAGAATGAAGCATACTCATATCGCGATCGGGATTGTCGGACGGCAATGCCGCGACTATCGGGCTCAGCAACACTTCAGAGAGCCCGGATGCAACCGAAAAAATCACCGTACCGCACAAAAGACCTATGTAGGCAAAATTCGGGAATAATGTCGGAGTTACGGCATAAACAAGCAGTCCGACGGTCGTTATCAGCGGCAAGATTTGCACAGTTTTTCGAATGTTGAAATATTTGCCGAAAAACGAAAAAATGAGGTCAATGGCGAGTTGCGTGCAGAAATTTATTGAAACCAATGTTCCGAGCAGGGTATAGGGAATGCCGTACATTTCTTTAAAGGTTACAAACAACATCGGCGGCAAGCTGAAAACAGAAGACATTGCCAAATATGTATAGTAACAGGTGTATTTTGTTTTTTTGAAATTTTCCGTGTTGTTTGACATGGTTTTTCCTCGTTATTGCTTTTAAATTTTCAAATTTCGTCGCTCATTATATCGCGTAAATACCGCTTTGTCAAGACGTATTTTCACATTAAATCATCCGATTCATAAAATATAGTATGACTTTGGTAAGCGGCAAGGTGGCTTAATAAGAAAAAATTGCCGTCTTTTGTTTAAATTGCAAAATAAGCGGTAAAAATATTACCGTAAACCTTTATCGGAGAGTGAAAATTTAAATGAATATTAAACGCGGAGATATCTATTATGCCGATTTGAGTCCGGTTATAGGCTCGGAACAGGGCGGGGTAAGACCTGTACTTATAGTCCAAAACGATGTAGGTAACAGTCACAGTCCAACTGTCATAGCGGCGGCAATAACCAGTCGCCACGATAAAACCGAATTGCCGACCCATATAAAGGTGGATGCCGTTGACAGCGGTCTTGCAAAGGACTCGATTGTGTTGCTCGAACAGGTGAGAACCATCGACAAGCGCCGACTCAAAGAACGTATGGGTTGTCTTGATATGAGTGCAATGGATATGGTTGACAGGGCGCTTTCGGTTAGTTTCGGGCTCGGAAATAACATACCTTCATAAAAACGGTTGCGGTGCCCGCGATACAGCGGGTGCCGCATTGCTTTTTTTGACTTTTGGAGGCTCAAATTTGTCTTTTTCATTTAATACTCTTGACAAATACTTCGCACATAATATATAATATGTAGCAGTGATTTTTGATAGGAGGCGCTGATGATGGCAATACTTGTTACGGGCGGTGCGGGATACATAGGCAGTCATACCTGTGTTGAAATGCTCAATTCCGGATATGATGTCGTCGTTATTGACAATCTTGATAACAGCAGTAAAGAATCTTTGATTCGTGTTGAGAAACTTACCGGCAAAAAGGTGAAGTTTTACGAAAACGATGTTCGCGACAGAGAAGCACTCAGAAAAATATTTACAGAAAACAAAATCGAAGCGGTAATACATTTTGCAGGTCTTAAAGCGGTCGGTGAATCGGTAAGAGAACCGATTATGTACTACAGCAATAATCTTGAAAGCACACTTACCCTTATTGAAGTTATGACCGAGTTCGGTGTTAAAAAGATAGTATTTTCTTCTTCGGCAACCGTTTACGGAGTTGCAAAGGAAATGCCGTTGCGTGAGGGTATGCCGCTTGGAGCAATCAATCCTTACGGAAGAACCAAACTGTTTATCGAAGAAATTCTTCGTGACCTTTATGTTGCCGACAAGGATTGGACCATTGCCATATTGCGTTACTTTAATCCCATAGGTGCACATA
>CAZGRC010000205.1:0-2453 GCA_964528125.1 uncultured Ruminococcus sp. | reverse complement strand
TCTTTGAACTTAATACCCTCGTTGATGGCTAATTCTTTGCTGCCGATTGTGAAGCACCCCCGTAATTCAGTAAAAAACAATTTTTCGACAGGCTTTACCCGTCTTTGCAACAAAAACGCGGAACACATATAAAAATATGATTTCCGCGTTACAAACTGCACAATACACCCGTCACGGGCGATTTCGGTATTAACCGAGCGCTTCTTGCGCGGGGTGAGAACGCGGTGTTCTGCTTCTTTGTCTAGATTATTATATCACTAAAAGCCGATTTGTCAAGTGTTTTTTGAAAATTTATTCCCACATTTCGGGAATTACCCCGCGGCAAGCAACTTTTTAAATTTGATAAGGTCAAGGACATCGGTGTTGCCGTCACAGTTTACATCGGCATCAAATTCGCCGCTGAGCAATAATATCTCGCGTCTTACTGCGGCAAGAGTTTCAGCATTAAGCGGTTGCAAACTCGGCAACGACCGTGTTTCGGGTACTCCGCACTTGTTGCAGGAATGTGACTGCACTCCTGCGGTATAATTTCCCGCGGGAACATCTGTATGCCATTCCCCGTATATATGGTCTTCCGCACAGTCCGACACATACAGTTTGCACGGTTTATCTGCCGTAACGGTCAAATAATACGAATTGGTATAGCCCGTTTGTGCGCGAACCGTTACCGTGACACGATTTACACCCGCCGCAAGTTCAAAAGGCTTGTTCGAAACAAGATTTGCCCCGTCCGGCAGAGTTACATCTATAATCTTATCGTCCGAAACGTTAAGTGAATAGTAATAATTATACATTGAAAATCCGTCTACCGACATTGAAAGCAGATAGTAGTTATTGAGCAAAGCGTTTTCAGCGGGTTTTTCGGCAACCGTTTCGGGGATTGAAGTATAGACGGGAATTCGGAACACGGCAGACATATTATACTCACCTAAATATGCTTTTTTCATAAGCGATGCCGATGACCGCGAATCATAAATACTCTGCGCATACTGATGTGTGTAATAAGGTGCAGACTGCAAATCGAAATTTTTATAAAAATATGTATCCTGTCCGGAGGAAATATAACCTTTTGCATAAAACGCGGCACCGCCGATAATCGAAGCCGAACGGGTATTCCAGCCCTTACTTTGAGCATATCTGAGTCCGTTACCTAAAACATCGTCACCCGATGCGCTGATATTAAAGAAGTTAAAGTATTTACCGTAGGATGTGGTGCCGGAAATCATCGGGTTATCACCCGTTCTTCCCTGTTCCAGAATAATGGTTGAAGCCAACATATACGGACTTACGTTGTGTTGCTGTGCCGCCGCCATTATCACCTTTATATACGACCCGCCGTATGCGGTATCATCGGGATCGGAATAACCGTTTGCGAGGAAAGTATTTGCCACCGTCGCGATAACGCCCGCCTCGGTTTGAGAACTATCGTAACTTTGCTTTAAAAACATATAGATATCGCTTTCATTAAGGAAGTTGCGAATGTCCATATAGTACATAACAACCTCACGCGATGCGGTGGTCCAGTTACCCGATGTTGTATTCCAAGTACCGCTGTCCCAGTTATATGCACCGCTTGCCATTGAACGCCACGAAATGCCGTCGGAAGTCATATTTACAAGTTTTCGGTCCCAACGTGCGGTTTCACCGGCAACCGCTTCGTCATAACTCATCGCAAGTTTATCCGCCGAAAACACCCAGTTCGGATATTTTGCGTGAAGCGTACGGATATACGGTTTATAACTTTCGGGAAATTCCGCAATTGCCGCTTCAAAAGTCTGATCGTGTTCCGGCTCGGGTTCGGGATATCGAATATCTTCCGAAAGTTTTACGAAATCGCCCTTAATATAACCCGACATTCCGTTATAAACGGTCGCGTACCACAACGTGTTTCCGACATAAACCACACCCGTTACGGTTATAGGCTTCGTATTTGGCACACGGTAAAGCACAGTGTGATTAAGCGATGCCTCTAACCGCATATTAACAGTGGTTGCGGTAACATAGGCAGTTTGATGAACGACATCGGCGGGAACAAATGTGATATACTCATAATGCACATATCCCGAAATGTCATTATATTTTACCGAAAACCACTCGCCGTTGATTCCCGTTACGAAGAGGTCAACATTTGAAAAGCAACCCAAAACCGAAGATGAAAGAGATGCTTCCGAACGGATACATACATCTGTGCCTTTTATTTTCGCCTTTTGCATCACCGCCGCGGATGCCGTAAACGCGGGTATAACGGCAAAGACCGTCACAAACAATAAAGCTGCTAACAACAACGCCGTAATGCGCTTAAATTTATTCATAAAAAGCCTGCTTTCAAATTTTTTATAACCGTATTGTAACATAAAATTGTGAATTTTTCAATCGACCGACGGTCGAAATGCCGTTTTTTTGTGTAGGTTTACAATAGAAGTGTTACAGAATTGAATAAAAAAGAAGTGACG
>CAZGRC010000204.1:0-2465 GCA_964528125.1 uncultured Ruminococcus sp. | reverse complement strand
ACTGGTGACCTCGTCCTTACCAAGGACGTGCTCTACCACCTGAGCCATAGCAGCATTTATAGGCGACTTGTATATTATAATCGACAACATCCGCAAAGTCAAGCAATTTTTTAATATTTTTTGATTTTCTTTGTTTTTGGGCGTTTCGAGCGCAACTGTTTTATAACGGTTATTGCAAGTCGAAATACTTTTAAGAGTTTCGACATTCTGTAATGATTATAAAAATCCGCCTTGACAAAAGGCGGATTTTAGCTGTTAAATCTTAACCTCGCCTTTTAAGTGTTTTAAGATAATCTTTATGCGACTTTTCTATTCTGTAGCTTTCAATTGATTTTTGAATCGCCTTGTTATGCGTCCACACGTCAAGTAAGCCGTCTTCAATAAATCGCACAGTAAATTCGTACTGTTTGGCAAGTGCTGTAGCAAAATACCACGCAACCATCATTTTTATATAGTATTCATCCGATTTAACATTTGCAACGCGTATCAAGAACTCACAATTGAAATTATCATCAAGATAATACTTCATAAGCATACCGATTGCAAAACGCACGGTATACGTGTGTTCCGAACGCAACCATTCGTTAATTTTCAAAAGAAGTTTATCGGGATGTTTTTTTAAAACTTTAGGTGACAGTGTATCGCAAGTAGCCCAGTTGTCAATATACGGCAAAAAAGCGTTAAGCGCATCGACACATCCGTCAAAATCGGTTATCCGTTCAATTAAAAAAGCGTGAAGACTGTCTTCTTCATAATAGTTATGCGGCAACTGTGACATAAATCGCAATGCCGTATCACCGCTCGAAATTTCTTTTGAAAAGGCGCGCAACGCCGGAGTTCTGACGCCGATTATACGCGCTTTATCCACCGTTGGAATAAGGCGGCTGTTAAAATCGCGGTATTCCGTATCTTGCATCGCAAAAAGGCGCTCTGTTATCTCTTTCATATCAAAGTACCGTAATAATCTTTCATGGCTTTGGCATCTTCCGCCTGTGTGCCGTCCGATTCGCAAATGAATATGGGAGAAAGATTTTTTTTCGCGGTAAGTTCCATAACCGGTTCAAAATCGGGACCGTAAACGTTATCTTCAAAAGTGAGATGGCGTTTTTCGCCGCCTGCAGTATATTCGATTTTTGAAAAATGTGAATGAAAGATTTTAAGTCTGTCAATACCGAGTCCGTTTTCTATGCTGTCGAAAACATGAGCATAATTTTCCGTCGTTTTAAAATATCCGAGATCGCGCGCATTGAGATGACCGAAATCGATACACGGAATAAGGCGTTCGTCCAGTTTACAGAGTTCAATTACTTCATCAAGAGTTCCGAGTTGATTCACCTTTCCCATGGTTTCGGGACAAATATGAATATCGCCCAGACCCTCATTGTCAAGGGCTTCGATTGCTTTTTTCATAGTATCAATCGCAAGTTCCAAAGCGGTTTCACGGCTGATTTTTCCGCACGAACCCGTGTGAACGATTATACGGTTGCCGCCCATCGCTTTAACCGCACGGGCAGATGCCGAAATATATTTGAGCGAACCGATGCGCTTTTCTTCTTCAACAGATGACATAGAGATATAGTACGGGGCATGAAGCGAAAGCGTTATCCCCTTTTCCGCCGCCGATTTTCCGAGTTCCGTCGCTTTTTCGGTGCCGATATTAACACCGCGACCGCACTGGTATTCAAAACAGTCAAGTCCCATTTTTTCGATGTATTCGGGCACCTGTAAGCTGTGTTTATAACCCATTTCGGCAAAACTGCGAGAGTTGCCTGCAGGACCGAATTTTGCTGACATTATTATTCCTCCGTTTTTTCTATCTTACATATTTTAAAGATAACCCGTTCAAGGCGGCGCCTTATGCGAAAACTGAGTCCGTCTTCGGGTTTTATCGGTGTGAGTAATACGGTTTTTACACCGACACAGTTGCCGCCGATAACATCGGTGAAAATCTGGTCACCGACGATTGCTGCATTTTTGCGTTTGACACCAAGATGTTTTACGGCGCGCAGATATCCGTGCGGAAGCGGTTTACACGCAAGGCTTATAAAATCAAGACCGATTCTGCCCGCAAAAGGCTCAACACGCACACGTTTCGAATTTGAAACAACAATAAGTTTTATCCCCGCCGCCCTCATACATTCAAGCCAAGAGACAAGTCCGTCGGTGAGAATTTTCCCGTGATGGGTGGACATTGTATTATCGACATCAAGCAAAAGTGCGGTTATATCCCGTCTTTTGAGCATTTCCGGTGTAATATCCGTTATTTTATCAAGTTTAATATTCGGTTTAAAAAACATAATATTTTTTCGCCTGCCTAAGAAAAATCAAGGGCTGTCCGAAAACAGACAGCCCTTTAAAGACCAATGATTAGCGATACCTTCTCTTACGAGCGGCTTCTTCTTTCTTTTTGCGCTTTACAGAGGGCTTCTCATAGTGCTCCCTCTTGCGAACTTCCTGAATAACAC
>CAZGRC010000203.1:0-2557 GCA_964528125.1 uncultured Ruminococcus sp. | reverse complement strand
GTCATTTCCCCATGCGGCGTCAAAACTTATAGCAACCTGCTTCTTTTCGGTTTCGACACAGTAAATCGGAAGCTTTCGGTCGGTGTCGGCAAAGGTTACGGCGGAACCTACCGAAACGGCAATAAGTGCCGCGATAAGAGAAAAACACAGCATTAAATGTTTTTTGGTTATAATTATATATTTCATATAAAAAGCCCCTTTCATATTAAAAAATATGCTCCTATGCTTGTTCTCTATTCGTTTTTACTGCGGATTTTGAAATAAAAAATATTAAGAAACCGTGAATGAAATGTAAAAGGTCAGTTAAAGTCAAACTTTTTTATAAAAAAGTATTGACTTTTGCAAAATATCGGCTATAATAATAATCGTTAGCACTTGATGTGATTGAGTGCTAAATCCGAAATCTGACCTTTGGAGGTGGGAAAAACGGAACTCAGTGCCAGAAAACAAGCGGTACTTGCGGCGGTTGTAAAGGCGTATATCCAATCGGGGGAACCGATTGGATCCAAAATACTTACCGAACTTTTGGAAAATTCGCCGTCACCCGCGACACTACGCAATGAAATGAACGAACTTTGTGCACTCGGCTTTTTGCACCAGCCCCACACTTCCGCAGGACGGGTTCCCACCGAATCGGGTTACAGGCTTTATGTCGATTCGTTGATGAAACCCGCTGTACTCGGTGAAAGCACAAAACAGTTTATTGATTCGCGGCTTACCGTTTCGGACTGTGACCCGCGCACATTGCCCAAACTTGCAGCAGAAGCCCTTTGCGAACTTACGGGTCTTCCCGCAATATCGTGTTATCCCGTTGATTCACGCGTATATTTGAAAAGCGCGCAACTGCTCCCGACGGGAAAAGGTGCGGCGGTCATGCTTATCATCACTTCCGACGGCAGAACACTCAGTCGTGCCTGCAGAATACCCGCCGGATATTCGCAGGAACTTGCTTCGGAATTTGAAAAAATATTTTCTTCAAGGTTGCGCCGTCGTCCGCTGAATCAGTTCACAAGGGCGGATTTGCAAGGAATTGTTGCGGCGGCGGGAATCGGTGTATTTGAACTTACACCCGTGATTGCGCTGCTCTTTGATATGGTTGCGCAACTTGCCACCGACACTGTCGGTATCAGCGGCTCAACAGAACTTTACAACATATGCGGCGAAAAGGGCGCGCGGCAAATACTTGCTCTTGCCGAAAGCGGCGAACTGCTTTTACCTGCGGTTTGCGAAAGAACAAGAAATACAGATGTGTTTTTCGGAAATGACATCGGGCTTGCGGGACTTTCCCATATTGCTTTGGTGGTTTCAAAATATTTTTCACTTGGCAGATACTGCGGAAGTATCGGTATCATAGGAACAGGCAGAATGTCCTATGAGCGCATAATTCCCTGTGTTGAATACACCGCGGCGCGGCTTGGCGAAGCAATGGGCGCTGCGGCAAAGGATTTGGAGGATTGATTTAGTGTCTGAAGAGGTTAAGAATCAGGAAACGGAGCAGGAAACCGTAAACACGGAACCCGCTCCCGAAAAAAAAGAAAAGAAGAAAAGCAAAAAAGAAAGTGAAATCGAAAAGTTGAAAGCAGAACTTGATGCCAAAAGCGATTTGCTTATTCGCACCGCCGCGGAATTTGATAATTTCAAAAAACGCACAGAACGTGAACGCGCAGGTGTTGCGGAATATGCAAAAGCGGGAATAATCAAGCAACTTTTGCCTATACTTGATAACATTGACCGCGCTGCCGCGGCAGATAAGGACAGCCCCGATTATATCAAGGGCATTGAACTTATCGTAAAGCAGTTTTCGGCTCTCGGAGAAAATCTCGGCATCGAAGAAATCGGTGCTGTGGGTGATGCTTTTGACCCGACAATGCACGAAGCGGTTATGCATATCGAAGACGAAAATCTCGGTGAAAATGTTATTTCACAGGTACTTCAAAAAGGTTACAAACTTGGCGATACGGTTGTAAGACCGGCTATGGTTCAAGTGGCAAATTAAATTTTATAAAGTTATATTTCTTAGGAGGAAATTATTATGGGAAAAATTATCGGTATCGACCTTGGTACAACAAACTCTTGCGTATCTGTTATGGAGGGTGGCGAACCCGTTGTTATTGCTAACGCAGAGGGTTCGAGAACAACACCGTCTGTTGTTGCTTTTTCAAAAACAGGCGAACGTATGGTAGGTCAGGTTGCAAAGCGTCAGGCAATAACCAACCCCGACCGCACAATCAGCTCAATCAAACGTGAAATGGGTACAAACTACACCGTAGAAATTGATGGCAAGAAATACACTCCGCAGGAAATTTCGGCAATCATTCTGCAAAAGCTTAAAACCGATGCCGAAGCATATCTCGGTCAAAGCGTTTCGGAAGCGGTTATCACCGTTCCCGCATACTTCACCGACGCTCAGCGTCAGGCAACTAAGGACGCAGGTAAAATCGCAGGTCTCGACGTTAAGCGTATCATAAACGAGCCTACTGCCGCGGCACTTGCATACAGTATTGATAAAGAAGACGATCAAAAAGTTATGGTTTATGACCTCGGCGGCGGTACATTC
>CAZGRC010000202.1:0-2557 GCA_964528125.1 uncultured Ruminococcus sp. | reverse complement strand
GTCTGTTTTGTCTCGCAGCTTAACTGTAACACAGGATTTCCCATTCGTCACTTCTATTTTTTATTCAATTCTGTAACACTTCTATTGTAAACCTACATGTCCGCTGTGTTTATGTAAAAATAAATATTGACAAAACAGACATATTGTGTTAGTATACGATTGATGAATTATTTCATTGGATAGAGGCGCGGTTTGTAATCAGTACCGCTGTGGGCAAGGCATTGCAATGCACGGTGTGAAAGGGACAGCCGCCGAAGTTGATGTCCGGCGGGGCATTTTCTGGGAATGCGGAACAACATCCGTATTACTGTCGCAGTTTTTTTGCGGAGTGCTATCGAAAACGGAATTACCCCCCCTCTGCCGCATTTTGCGGGGATGTTTCTGATTTTTGATAGCCGATTTTATCGGCTTTATTTTTTTGTTGAAAAAGGAATGTGTTGATTATGAAAAAAACAGTATTTACAGGTATGGCAACTGCCATTATAACACCTATCACGGCAGACGGAATCGATTACGCGGCTTTCGGAAAACTTCTTGATTGGCAAATTGCCGAGGGCATTAACGGTGTGGTTGTTTGCGGCACCACGGGCGAATCTTCCACCCTTACCGACGCGGAACACCGCGATGCGATATCCTTTGCGGTAAAGCACGTTGCAGGCAGAATCCCCGTTATTGCGGGCACAGGTTCAAACGACACCGATTATGCTCTTGAACTCACCCGTCACGCCTGCGATGCGGGCGTGGACGGCGTTCTCACCGTTACACCATACTATAACAAAGCAACCCAAAACGGACTTATAAAAATGTTCGGCAAAATTGCGGATGTTGCCACCGCACCCGTAATTCTGTACAATGTTCCGTCAAGAACAGGGGTTAATATTGAGCCCAAAACTGCGGCGGCGCTTGCCGAACATCCCAACATAAGCGGTATAAAAGAGGCATCGGGAAATATTTCCCAAATTGCCGAAACCGCCGCCCTTTGCGGTGACAAACTGGACATCTATTCCGGCAATGACGACCAGACCGTACCGATTATGGCGTTGGGCGGCAAAGGTTGCATTTCGGTGCTTTCAAATGTGCTTCCGAAAAAGGCAACCGATATTTGCAAAAAGTTTTTTGCGGGAGATATAAAGGGTGCCGCGGCACTTCAGCTTGAAATGCTCCCCCTTATAAACGCGCTTTTCAGCGAAGTAAACCCCATTCCCGTAAAGGCGGCAATGTCGGCACTCGGATTTTGCGAAGACTATCTTCGTTTGCCGCTCACTCCTATGGAAGATGCACGCCGTGCCGTTCTTCTTGAGGAAATGCGCAAACAGAATCTTAATGTATAACATATAATAAAACAGAACTTTCGGGTTCAATCTCTTAAATTGGTGTTTTCGGTATGATATGTGATAATATTTCGGTAAATCAAAACGGCAGACTGACCTTTGCGGGACGCGATACTGCGGAACTTGCGGAAAAATACGGTACGCCGCTCTATCTTATGGATGAAGACCGTATTCGCAGTCGCGTACGCGAGTACAGAGATGCTATGCGTAAATACTTTCCGAGCGGCTCTGTGCCTGAATTTGCAAGCAAGGCGTTTTCCTGTCGCAGAATATATGAAATTATGGCAGAAGAAGGTATCGACATCGATGTCGTTTCTTCCGGAGAAATATACACCGCTGTAAAATCGGGATTTGATATGTCGCGCGCATTTTTTCACGGCAACAACAAAACCGATTCCGACATAAGGTTTGCCATTGATAACGGTGTCGGTTATTTTGTAGCCGATTCTTTTGACGAACTTTATGCTCTTGACCGCATTGCGGGAGAAATGGGCACGGTTGTGCAAATTCTTATTCGCACAACTCCCGGCATTGACCCGCACACCCACAAAAAAATTTCAACAGGTTCGGAAGAATCCAAGTTCGGAATAAGCATTCGCACCGGCACCGCACTCAAAGCGGTCCGCACGGCTCTTGCTCTCAAAAACATAAAACTTATGGGGTTCCACTGTCACATCGGGTCACAGATTTTTGATTCCGAACCGTTTTGCACGGGCGCTTCGGTTATGCTCGACTTCATCAGCGAGGTCGGAAAACTCACGGGATACACGGCAGAAATGCTCAACCTCGGCGGCGGGTTCGGCGTGCGCTATGTCGAAAGCGACCCCGAAATCCGCTACGGTGAAAAGATTAAAGAAATTGCCGAAATGATAAACGCATACTGTGAAAATTTGAGTATTGAAGTTCCTCGGATTATGATGGAACCCGGTCGCAGTATTGTCGCAGATTCGGGTATGACACTTTATACCGTCGGAAGTGTTAAAGAAATCGAGGGTCACACCAACTATGTTTCGGTGGATGGCGGTATGACCGACAACCCCCGTTACACGCTCTATGAATCACAGTATACGGTTTATAACGCCACCCACGCCGACCGCGCGGCGGATTATACCGCCACGGTTGCAGGCAGATGCTGCGAATCGGGTGACCTTATCGGTGAAAATCTTAAAATGGCAAAACCTTGCCGTGGTGACATTCTTGCCGTTGCTGTTACAGGTGCCTATAAC
>CAZGRC010000201.1:0-2588 GCA_964528125.1 uncultured Ruminococcus sp. | reverse complement strand
TAACGCGTACCGCCGCAGACCTCGCAAGGAACGTAAATATCCGGCAAAAAGTGCATTTCAATCTTTAAAATACCGTCTCCGGCACAGGCTTCGCACCTGCCGCCTTTAACATTAAATGAAAATCTGCCCGCGGTGTAACCCTTTGATTTGGCATCCTTGGTTTGGGCGAAAAGTTCGCGTATATCACCGAAAACACCGGTGTAGGTTGCGGGGTTTGAGCGCGGTGTTCTGCCTATCGGTGATTGATCGATATCGATTACCTTGTCAAGATTTTCAATGCCGTCAATGCTTTTATATTTGCCGGCAATGGTTTTTGCACGGTTAAGTTTATTCGCCAGCGCTTTATAAAAGATATCGTTTACCAAACTTGATTTTCCGCTGCCCGAAACGCCTGTAACGCACACAAATGTTCCGAGAGGTATTTTAACGGTGAGATTTTTAAGATTGTTTTCTGCTGCGCCTTTTACGGTTAAAAACTTACCGTTACCTTTGCGTCGGGTTTGCGGCACAGGAATTTTTCTGCGTCCCGAAAGGTAGTCTGCCGTGATTGAATCGGTGCAATCGAGCAGTTCTTTCGGACTGCCCGAAAACACAACATTGCCTCCGTGAATACCCGCACCCGGACCGATATCAACAATATAGTCTGCGGCACGCATGGTGTCTTCGTCGTGTTCAACCACAATAAGTGTGTTTCCGAGATCACGAAGTCTTTTTAATGTGGCAAGCAGACGCTCGTTGTCGCGTTGATGGAGTCCTATGCTCGGCTCGTCCAGAATATAGAGTACGCCCATAAGCGAAGAACCGATTTGTGTTGCAAGGCGAATTCGCTGACTTTCTCCTCCCGAAAGTGTGCCCGAAGAACGTGAAAGAGAAAGGTACTCCAGTCCCACACTCTGCAAAAAGGTAAGGCGTTCTTTAATTTCTTTTAAAATCGGGGCGGCAATCATAGAATCGCGCTGACCGAATTCAAGTGTTTCGATAAACGCAAGTTCATCGGTGACCGAAAGGTCGCAAAATTCTTTTATGCTTTTTCCGCCTACCGTTACGGCAAGATATTCGGGTTTAAGACGTGCACCGTGACAGTCGGGGCAGGCACTTTCGGTCATATATGATTCGATTTCCGTCCGTGCATAGTCACTGGTGGTTTCTTTATAACGGCGTTCCAAATTATTAACGATTCCCTCAAACGGGGCATAGTATGTGCCGCCGCCGTAAACCGAGTCGCGCACAAGTTTGAGTTTTTCTTCTCCCGTACCGTACAGAACGGCATTTTTCGCTTCATTGGAAAGTTCTTTCCACGGTGTGTTTATATCAAAACCGAAACGTTCGGCAAGACCGTTATAATACATCGTTGCAATGGTGCTCGCATCGGGATGAAACCACGAATTAACACCCCAGCCAGCCGCACGTATGGCGCCGTCCACCAGAGATTTGTCCTCATCATTCACAACCAGTCGCGGATCCACCTTCATAAACATACCGATTCCGGTGCAGGTCGGACAGGCGCCGAACGGGCTGTTGAACGAAAACATTGTCGGGGTAAGTTCGGGTATGCTGATACCGTGCTCGTCGCAGGCATAGCTCTGCGAAAACTGCAATTCTTCGCCGCCGATAACATCCACTGCAACAAGACCGCCCGAAAGATTTACCGCTGTTTCGATACTGTCGGTAAGGCGGCTTTTTATATCCTCTTTTATTACCAAACGGTCAACTACCGCCTCTATCATATGCTTTTTGTTTTTTTCAAGCTTGATTTCTTCCGATAGGTCATAAATATTTCCGTCGATACGAACCCTGACATAACCCGACTTGCGTACCGAATCAAGTTCTTTTACGTGTTCACCCTTGCGGTTTTTAACAATTGGTGAAAGCACCTGGATTTTACTGCCGACAGGGAGTGCCATAACGGTGTCTACTATCTGGTCGGTGGTTTGCTGACTGATTTCCTTGCCGCAAACAGGACAATGCGGAACACCGACACGGGCATATAAAAGACGCAAATAATCATAGATTTCGGTAACAGTGCCGACGGTAGACCTCGGATTTTTCGAAGTCGTTTTTTGGTCGATTGATATAGCAGGCGAAAGTCCCTCAATGCTGTCTATGGGAGGTTTGTCCATCTGCCCCAAAAACTGACGGGCATAACTCGAAAGAGATTCGACATATCGGCGTTGCCCTTCGGCATAGATCGTGTCGAAAGCCAAAGACGATTTACCACTGCCCGAGAGCCCCGTAAAAACCACAAATTTGTCGCGCGGTATTTCAACATTTATATTTTTAAGATTGTGCGCACCGGCACCTCTTATGATAAGTTTATCGCTTGCCACGATTTTATCCTCCCGAAAATAAACATATAGTATTATTATTTTACGACATTTTTCCAATACACGCAATGTTTTTTTACAAAATTCGAAAATTTCCGATGTAGGTTTACAATGGAATTCACCGATTATAATTTTTTGTCTTGACAATTCACGCTAAAATCAATATAATAAGATATACCGAATAGTTCGGTATATACGGAGACGTATCAAAGTGGTCATAACGGGGCTGACTCGAAAATTTAAGACCGTTTGGCAGTTTCGTCC
>CAZGRC010000200.1:0-2589 GCA_964528125.1 uncultured Ruminococcus sp. | reverse complement strand
GGCGAAGAATGCCACGGCATACGCAAAATGGCGGAAGCCACCATAAAAATGGTAACCGACAGTATCGATGCATATGTAAAACGTGATTTGGAACTTTCAAGAGCGGTCTGTGATTATGACGACATTGTAGACAACGATTTCACCGAAATAAAAAACACTCTTATACAAATGATTTCGAACAACGCCGCAGACAGCGAATACGCTTTGGCTCTTTTAATGATTGCAAAATATTTTGAACGAATCGGTGATCATGCCGTAAACATTGCCGAATGGGTGGAATTTTCCGTAACGGGTATTCATAAAGGGGATGAATAGTTTTATGATTTGGTGTGTTGATGACGATAACACCATACGCGACATTGAAGTTTACACCTTGATACAAACCGGATTTGAAGCCAAGGGCTTTGCAGACGGTGTCTCTGTGCTGAAAGCCCTGAAAACCGAAAAGCCCGACCTTATAGTGCTTGACATAATGATGCCCGATACCGACGGTACAGCGGTGCTTAAAGAAATCAGAAGCAACCCGAGCACGCAAAAAATTCCGGTTATTATGGCTACCGCCAAGGATGCCGAAATTGACAAAATTCAGCACCTTGACACAGGAGCCGACGATTATCTTGTAAAACCTTTCGGCGTTATGGAAATGGTATCCCGCATAAAAGCAGTTCTTCGGCGTTGTGAACCCTCCAAAAAGAATTCGACACTTTCGGTTGGGGAAATCACACTTGACGAAAAACAGCACACGGTGTTTGTATCGGGTAAAAATATTCTTCTCACATTTAAGGAATTTGAAATTCTGAAACTTTTTATGCAAAATCAAGGCACCGTCTTTTCAAGAGAACGACTGCTTTCGGAAATTTGGGGAATTGATTATCTCGGTGAAACAAGAACCGTGGATATGCACATAAAAACCTTGCGGCAAAAACTGGGCTGTGCCTCCGAATATATAAAAACGATAATCGGTGTCGGTTATAAACTGGAGGCGGCGAAATGAGCAAAAAAATATTCCGTTCCGTAATCGCAGTTGCCATGACCGTTTTGCTTGTAAGTCTTGTTTTTACAATCGGATTTTTATACGATTATTTTAACCGAGCACAGATCGAGCGGCTGAAAGACGAATTATCTCTCGCATATGCCGGCACCGAACAGTCTGGCATATCGTATTTTGACAATTACAATTCCGACGCTTTCAGATTTTCACTGATTTCGTCGGACGGTACCGTTATTTACGATTCCGAAATTAAAAACGGAGATATGGAAAATCACCTTGACCGCGCCGAAATTAAAGAAGCACTGAAAAAAGGCAGAGGCAGCAGCAGTCGCTATTCTTCAACCCTGACCGCCCGCACCTTTTACGAGGCAGTTCGTTTGAGCAACGGCGACATTCTTCGCATTTCGACCACACAGGCAACAATTGCAACTCTGATTGTCGGAATGCTTCCCGTTATCTGTGCAATTATTTTGTTTTCATTCGTAATTGCCATTGTACTTTCTCAAAAAACAGCCAAAAGCATTGTAAAACCGTTAGAAACACTTGATTTGGAAAACCCCGATAAAAACAACACATATGAAGAACTGGAACCACTTTTATCAAAAATAAGTCGCCAACATAAACAAATCGAATCCCAAATGCGCGAGCTAAAACAAAAATCCGATGAATTCAAACAAATTACCGATTCCCTCAGAGAAGGTATGATTCTGCTTGATAAAGACGGGAATGTTATCGGTATAAATTCCGCCGCTGAAGAACTGTTTCAGAGCAGTGCCGAAACCGTCGGTCTCAGTTTTCTGACGGTTGACCGCAGTGCTTCTATGAACAATGCGGTAAATAAAGCCGCTCTGGGCGAACACTGTGAATTTCGCGAAGAAAGAAACGGCAGAGAATATCAGTTTATGCTTTCCCCCACATTGTCCGACGGGAAAGCACTCGGCACGGTCATACTGTGCATTGATATCACCGATTCGGTCTTTGCCGAACGCAATCGCAAAGAATTTACCGCGAATGTCTCACACGAACTTAAAACACCGTTACAATCGATTATCGGCAGTGCCGAACTGTTGGAAAACGGTCTTGTAAAAGCAAAAGATTTCGACAGATTTGTCGGCAACATTAAAAACGAAGCGCTTAGGCTTGTCAATTTGATAAACGATATTATACGCCTGTCGCAACTTGACGAAAAAGCAGATTTGCCGACAGAATCGGTCGATTTATATGCAGAGTCACTTGATGTTGTCGGTTTGCTCGCGGCTTTTGCCGCAAAAAAGCAGGTCAGCCTTGAAGTTGCCGGAGAACACTGCACAATAAACGGCGTTCGCAGATATGTTTACGAAATCATTTATAACCTTTGCGACAACGCTATCCGTTATAACAATGCAGGCGGAAAATCAAAAATCGAAATTCATCGAGAAAACGATAAAGCGGTAATAACCGTCAGCGACAACGGTATCGGCATTCCCGAAGAACACCGTTGCAGAATTTTTGAAAGATTTTACCGCGTTGATAAAAGCCATTCAAAAGAAACGGGCGGCACAGGACTCGGTCTTTCCATTGTGAAACACGCCGCCGACTGTCTCGGCGGCACCGTAACC
>CAZGRC010000199.1:0-2593 GCA_964528125.1 uncultured Ruminococcus sp. | reverse complement strand
TATACCGCATCATTTGGTGGAATTTATTCCTTACGGTGAAAATTTCACGGTTGCCGATTATGCGGCGGCGGCACGCAAAAAGATATTTGAAATACATTCGCACGGCAAATTACCCGTTGTTGTCGGAGGTACCGGTCTTTACATAAACACACTTGCGGACAATATTGAGTTTCTTGAACAGGATACCGACCTTGAACTGCGAAAACGCCTGACCGACGCACTTGAAGAAATCGGTGCCGAGGCAATGCTTGAAAGGTTGCGTACTCTTGACCCGAAAACCGCCGCCAGACTTCATCCGAGCGATACGCGCCGCATAATCCGCGCGTTTGAGGTTTATGAACTGACGGGTTGCACCCTGACCGAACAGAATGAACGTTCGCGCCGAAACGATTCGCCGTTTGAACCGATTATGATCGGCATTAACTATCGCGACAGGAATATTCTTTATGACAGAATCAACCGACGTGTCGATATTATGGTTCGGGATGGGTTGCTTGACGAAGCGCGGGCGGCTTTCAAAAAGAATATCGGTTCGGGCGCGGCGCAAGCGATAGGGCATAAAGAACTTTTTGATTTTTTCAAGGGCAATATAACACTTGAAGCGGCACTTGAAAATTTGAAACAGGCCACGCGCCGCTATGCCAAACGACAACTTACATGGTTCAACCGTGATGAAAGAATCCGTTGGCTGTATCCCGATGACGGTCACGATATATACGAACAGGCAGTGGAAATTTTAAAGGGAGTGATGGATAAATGAGAGAACATACCGTGCTTAAAGTGTTTTTGGTCGTGTTTGCCGTTGTATTTATAGGGCACCAAATTTATTCATCGATTTATAAACCCATTACCACCGAAACCGCCGAATATTACGAAGCGGTTGACGGGCTTAAAATCAGCGGTACCATAATTCGCAATGAGAGCATTATTACCGCCGGTAACAACGGTGTACTGCATTTTATAACCGAAGACGGTTCGCGCGTTGCCAAGGGAGGTACGGTGGCACGGATATATGACAGCGCCGATGCATCGCTCACCCTTAATCGTGTTTCAACCCTTGAACAACAAATAAAAAATCTTGAAGAACTGCAAGGTTATAACGATTTGCAGGCGGCGGATTTGGAACTTGCCGATGAACGCGTTTCTCAGGCACTCGGTACAATGGTGTTTGAAAATTCGCACGGTAATTTTTTTGAATCCGACCGCAACTTCACCGAACTTCTTTCAAGCATAAACCGTCGCCAGATGATAACGGGCGAACATACCGATTTTTCGGAACAGCTTACCGCATTAAACGGGGAACTTGCAACCCTCAAAACCCAACTTCCCGCCGCCAAGGGCAGTATTACCGCGGCACAGTCGGGATATTTTGTTTCGGTCACAGACGGTTTTGAAACGGTCTATACCACCGATTCTCTTGACCGAATTACCCCGGAATTTTTAAACGAAAGTGTCCCTGCCGAAACAAACAAAGATGCAATCGGAAAGATTGTTTCGGATTACGAGTGGTATATTGCCGCAACCGTAAGTATCAACGATTCGCTTAAATACAAAGCGGGGGACAAACTTAATATCAAAACCGATATTAAAACCAATCCGACGCTCCCCGTAAAAGTTAAACAGATAAATATTTCGGAATCTTCCGACAGTGCGGTGGTTATATTCTCCTGTCAGCAGATGAGCAGTGAACTCGCTTCCATGCGCAGCGGTGTTATGACGGTGGTAAGCCGCACATATGAAGGACTTAAAATTCCTCGCAAATCGCTGCGTGTTGTTGACGGAGAAACAGGTGTATATGTTGTTTCGGGAATAGTTCTTAAATTTGTGCCCGTTACGGTATTATATTCCGCAGATGATTATCTTATCTGCGAGCAGGAGCAGACCACTTCCGAAGTTTTACGCCTTTATGACGAAGTGGTTGCCAAAGGGAGGAATCTTTATGACGGAAAAATCGTCGGTTGATATATTTGACGAAAATTATCGCCGCATACTCGAAAATATAAACATTGCCGCGGCACAGTCGGGCAGAAAAGCCGAAGATATAACACTTCTTGCCGCTACCAAGACGGTTGATATCAATGTTATAAACCACGCTATTGAAAGCGGTGTTGACTGTATCGGTGAAAACAAAGTACAGGAACTTCTTTCAAAGTATGACGAATACGCCCCTGTCCGCAAACACTTTATCGGGCATTTGCAAACCAATAAGGTCAAAGACGTTATAACACGTGTAGAAATGATACAGTCGGTTGATTCTTTGAGACTTGCAAAGGAAATCGAAAAACAGGCATTGCGTTTTGATACCGATATTGATATTCTTCTTGAAGTGAATATCGGTGCGGAAGAAAGTAAATCGGGTTTTTCTCCGTTCGAAATACAGGAAGCGGTTTATAATATCGCACAACTTGAACGTGTACATATTAAAGGTCTTATGGCAATACCGCCGATTTGCGAGAGTGAAACTCAAAATTCAAAATATTTTGAGCAAATGTACAAACTATTTGTTGACATACGCGATAAAAAAATAGATAATAGTAATATGAGTATTCTTTCCATGGGTATGTCGGACGATTATGCTGCCGCCATATGTGAG
>CAZGRC010000198.1:0-2635 GCA_964528125.1 uncultured Ruminococcus sp. | reverse complement strand
GATAATGCAGAGCTATGATTTTTATCATCTCTTCAAGGAATACGGATGCAATATGCAGTTCGGCGGTGATGACCAGTGGTCGAATATGCTGGGCGGCACAGAACTTATCCGTAAAAAACTCGGTAAAGATGCATATGCTATGACTATAACGCTTTTGCTCAATTCCGAGGGCAAAAAGATGGGTAAAACCGTCGGTGGTGCCGTATGGCTTGACCCGAATAAAACTTCGCCTTATGAATTTTATCAGTATTGGCGCAATGTTGGGGATGCCGATGTCCTTAAATGCATCCGTATGCTCACATTCCTGCCGCTTGAAGAAATCGATAAGATGGATTCGTGGGAAGGCAGTCAACTCAATACCGCCAAGGAAATCCTTGCGTTTGAACTGACAAAATTAGTTCACGGTGAAGATGAAGCCGCAAAGGCACAGGAAACCTCACGCGCAGTGTTTGCGGGTGCGGGAAATCATGAAAATATGCCCACAACAACCCTTACTGATGACGATTTTACCGACGGCAAGGCGGGATTGCTCCATATTATGGTAAAGGCGGGACTTGCCGCATCCAACGGTGAGGCGCGTCGCCTTGTTCAGCAGGGCGGGGTCAGCATCGGTAACGATAAAATAACCGATCCGTCTTTTGCGATACCGCGTGACTGGTTTGCCGATGACGGCATTATTGTCAAAAAGGGTAAAAAGGTTTTCCGTAAATTCACCGTTTAAAATATTGTTTGACGGAGGTAATGTTTTATGTTGCTTGCAATCGATATAGGCAATACCAATATAACACTCGGTGCGTACGACTGTGATGTTCTTTCGTTCACGGCACGCCTTGCGACTGACCAACGAATGACCGCCGACCAGTATGCCGTGGCAATTAAAAGTGTTCTCGAACTGCATGAACTCGATTACCGCAAAATTGAGGATTGTATAATATCTTCCGTGGTGCCCTCGGTCGGTGAAGCCGTAAGCCGCGCGGTATCGCTGTTGTGCGAGATTGTGCCACTCACTATAGGACCCGGCGTAAAAACGGGACTTAACATCAAGATTGATAATCCCGCACAACTCGGTGCGGACCTTGTTGCAGGTGCGGTCGGAGCAATATCGGAATACACTTTGCCCTGTGTTATTATCGATATGGGAACTGCATCGACAATCAGTGTTATCGACGGCAACGGTTTGTTTTTGGGCGGTGCTATTGCAGCAGGTGTGCGATTGACCTTAAAGGCGCTCAGCGAAAATACCGCGCAACTGCCGGCGGTTCATATCGAAGCACCGAAATCCGTTATCGGATCTAACACGGTTGACTGTATGCGTTCGGGGCTTGTTTACGGTACTGCCGCTATGATTGACGGTCTGCTTGACAGAATAGAGGCGGAACTCGGTGATATATCAACCGTTGTTGCGACAGGCGGACTTTCAAAGGAGATAATATCCCACTGCCGCCGTCACATAATTTATAACGAAAACCTGCTTTTGGACGGTCTTCGCGAAATATACGAAAAAAACAATTAAATATTTTAAAGACGGCAATTTCCGCTTTTGTCTTAAAATCGAAGCGGTTTGCAAATATTATGAACTGTACCCACAGAGGACAGTATCGGAGGTATTTTTATGTCAAAAACAAAAGCAAACAAAACAGCAGTTATCTTTAAAATGACACTGCTCAGTCTGTTCATTGCCATTATGTTGGTTATGAACTTCACGCCTATCGGGTATATTACAACAGGGCTGTTTTCAATTACCCTTATGACTATACCGGTAGCACTCGGCGGCGCCTGTACGGGACCTGCGGGCGGTACGGTTCTCGGTGCCGTGTTCGGTCTTACGAGTTTTATGCAGGCTTTCGGTATAGGGTTTATGATTGACCCGAATGCCGCTTTGCTCTTTAACGAAAATCCGCTCGGTTATACCGTGACCTGCTTTGTGCCTCGGCTGATAGTGGGCTTTGCATCGGGATTTGTCTTTTGGTTGTTCAAGCGTGCGGGCAAGGTCGGAATACCTGCATTTATGATATCCGCGGCGGTTGTTCCGGCACTCAATACCGCGCTTTTTATGACCTGTTACGCACTGTTTTACCGAAACACCGTGTTGGGCGGAGTTTCGGTTATGGCGGTAGTGCTTTCGGCTTTCACATTAAACTTTCTCATTGAACTTGCCGTTACTTTGATTGCGGGAACGTTTATTAACAAAGCAATATATCATTATGCCCAAAGGTATATGAATTAACCGTTCGGACAAACTCTTGTTTGCTGCACAGTTGTCCAAATCAACAAAACACTGTTTTAAGGTTGCTTTTCTTTTATTATGAACGCTTAAAATTATGTTTTTTTGAAAAAACACTTTATTTTTCATACCGAATTTGGTATAATGATTTAGAAACCTTGATGATAGGTGCGTTTTATATGCATATTGTTTTCGGGTGTTAAAAAGTCAAATTATGGAAAATCCATAAAATTTTTAGGAGGTTGATTCTAACATGAGTCAAAAGTTTGTTTACCTTTTCAAAGAAGGCGACGCCAGTATGCGTGAGCTTCTCGGCGGTAAGGGTGCCAACCTTGCTGAGATGACCAAAATCGGTCTTCCCGTTCCGCAGGGCTTCACCGTAACCACTGAAGCTTGCACACAGTATTACGA
>CAZGRC010000197.1:0-2640 GCA_964528125.1 uncultured Ruminococcus sp. | reverse complement strand
ACAACGCCGACAACCAGTGCTTGTTTGCCTGTTTTTTTAAGTTCGTCAAGACGGAATTCGTTGCCTATGGAAAAAGCGATAAAGCCGAGGGCAACCTCCGACACAAGTGACAGTGCCGAAACCTGTTCACCCGTGGCAAAACCGATGCCGCTTATGCCAAGTCTACCCAGAAAATACGGGCCGATAATCACACCCGCAATAAGATATGCCGTGACTGCGGGCAGTCGAAGAGGTTTGAAAAAACGCGTCATAATAAGACCCGTCAGCAATGCGATTGATACCGATAATAATGTATTCATAACAATGGTCTTCCTTTAAAAATTTACTAACGTCGATAAAAACGGCATATCGAAACACCGAAAAGTGCTTTGATATGCTATAACAATTATAGCATAAAATATTTTAATTAACAAGTGTGATTTCTTTTTGCGCGCGTTTTTGTTTTTTAAATATTTCTTTCAAAACTTCACCAATACGCTGTGCCATACAGTAAAATCCGAGGTCATTCGGATGACAACCGTCAACAGTGCCGTCACCGTCCGCAATACCGTCCATTATGTGCCTGCCGTCAACGAGATAAACATTCTTATCTCCGGCGGCAACCGCCGCATCATATGTCGCTTTGATAATCTCAAAACGGCGGTTTGTATCCTCGCTGCCGCCGCAGTTATTCGGGCGCGATACCATAACAACCGGCAGTTCGGGATGGGCTTTTCTTATAATATCAAACATGGGTTTGTGTGTTGCGGCAAGATGCTCCGTATTCGGCGCATTGTGATCGTAATCGTAGACAAAAATACTCATATCAAGAGTTGCGATATATTCCGCAATAACCGTTTCACCTCTGGCACTGCCGGAGAAGCCGAGGTTTAAATAATCACAGTCAAAGCGGCGCGATATCATTGCCTGATAACTGTTGCCCGGACGCGATGCGCATCCGCCCTGAGTAATGGATGAGCCGTAATAAACAACGGGTGTATCATATGTATACGGGGTACATTTTTCGCACTTGGCTTTATTCGACAGACCGATATACACCCTTTTTAAACCGCCGTAGAGCGGCATATTAAGGGTGAGTTCACGCATTTTTGCATCCGTAAAATCATACACACCCTCAAATTCGCGATTTTCGGTTATAAAAGATTTGATATATATTTCTTTTCCGTCGATTTTTTCGTACATATCGAAACTCATACTGCCCGAACATGGCATATGCGCCATTCTGTCGGCATTTACGGTTTCAAATTTTATCGCAATATACGGCGAATCGGTTTTAATTCTTATTCTGCCGCCGGCGGTGTGGGTATTGAGCCCTTTAACACCGTCGTTTGTGTTGTCGGCAATGCTTTGCGGCATACGGCGAAAGATGTCGTTGTCATCTGCCGGCGTTATGACTCCGTGTATTTCAAAACGGCTGTCACGGCAGTCATAAAAAACGATATCCGCCTTATCTATATCGGTTTCAATCCTGAAATTCTTATCGATTTTTTTAATATCCATTAAATAACACCTCAAAATACAGTATATATCTTTTGCAGTGAAAAAGCAATAAAAACCGCCGCACTTTTATGTGCGACGGGA
Organism: uncultured Ruminococcus sp.; assembly: GCA_964528125.1. Lineage (GTDB taxonomy): Bacteria > Bacillota > Clostridia > Oscillospirales > Acutalibacteraceae > UBA737. The sequence continues at coordinate 1,059 of CAZGRC010000197.1, read as the reverse complement.
GAATTATTTAATTGCCGTAATATCGTACGGTGTGGTTTGATAAACAAAATAGTTAAGCCAGTTGGAATAAAGCAAATTTGCGTGTGCACGCCATGTGACCATAGGCGGTTTGGAGGGATCATCATCGGGGAAATAGTTTTTGGGTATTTCGATGGATTTTCCCGCTTTAAGGTCGCGCAGATATTCGTTTTTAAGGGTGTCGGCATCATATTCCGAATGCCCCGTTATAAATATCTGCTTACCGCCTTTGGTGGAAACCGCATAGACCCCCGCTTCGGCAGAGGATGCCAAAATACGCAATCCTTTAACCGCTTTTATGTCGGCACGGCTGACGGTTGTGTGACGCGAATGCGGCACCATAAAGGTGTCGTCAAAACCGCGAAAGAGTATTGAACGTTTATAATCCACCTTATGAGGGAATATGCCGAACATCTTTTTTTCAAGCGGCTGTTTATCAATTCCGAAATGATAGTAGAGCCCTGCCTGCGCACCCCAACAGATATGAAACGTGCTGTGCACATGGGTTTTACTCCATTCCATTATTTCACACAGTTCGTCCCAATATTCCACCTCTTCAAAAGGCATTTGTTCAACGGGTGCTCCCGTGATTATCATACCGTCAAAGGTCTGATGTTTTACATCGTCAAAGGTTTTGTAAAAGGTGAAAAGATGCTCTGCCGATGTGTTTTTGGAGATATGGCTTTTGGTGTGAATAAATTCAAAATCAACCTGAAGCGGCGAATTCCCCAACAATCGTGACAACTGTGTTTCGGTTTCAATCTTTTTGGGCATAAGATTTAAAAGAAGTATTTTAAGCGGTCTTATATCCTGTGTTATGGCGCGTTTTTCGGTCATAACAAAGATGTTTTCGTTCTCCAGTGTCTTAACTGCGGGTAGGTTGTTCGGAATCTTTATCGGCATAAATTATCACCTCTTTATATTTTGCCGTCGGTGCGGATGCAAGTGTTACATATTGTCAAGTGCCTGCTTTATATCGGCAATAAGGTCTTCGGCAGACTCTATGCCGCAGGAAAATCTTACGAGGTCCGCGGAAACACC
>CAZGRC010000196.1:0-2691 GCA_964528125.1 uncultured Ruminococcus sp. | reverse complement strand
GCACATCACCGGCTTTCAGCCGACGGAATCCTTTGTCGTAAAGCCGCTCAAGGTCACCGTGCATATCACCCGTGACATATACCATAATCTCCACCTCGCAAAAATTCAGTCTGTTTTTATATAATTTTATTTTAAGTGCAATAATTTGTCAACAACAAATATATTACAAACTTGGTGATTTAAGATGTTTAAAAAATTTATGTGTATTTTACTTGTCTTTTGTACGCTTATCGGTATATCACTTCCCGCCACCGCTTATGAGCCTACCGGACTTGAAATCACCGCCAACGCGGCGTTTTTGGTTTCCATTGGCAAAGAATCATCGCGGGACGAGGTGTTGTATGAAAAAAACGCCGACCAAAAGGTATTTCCCGCATCCATCACCAAAATAATGACAACCCTTCTAATGTTGGAAAGCAACCGTTACGACCCGAATGCCAAGGTTAAAATGAACAGCGAAGCACTTAGCCTTATAAGCGGTACGGGCAGTTCGGTTTCGCTCCTTAACGACGGTGAGGAAATGACCCATCTCGACCTTCTTCATATGGTTTTAATGTCATCTTTCGGTGACTGTGCATATCTCGCGGCACTCATTTTCGGAGACACGGTTGAAAACTTTGTCGCAATGATGAATTCCCGCGCACAGCAACTCGGTCTTACAGGCACACATTACGGCAACCCCGTAGGACTTCACGACGAAGAAACCTACACCACCGCAAGGGACGTCTACACACTGACCCGTTATGCTCTCAGTAACGAAACTTTCAACGAAGTTTGTAAAAAAGACCGCTATACCCTTTCTTTTAAACCGAAGCTTCGCGGTCAAACCCTTACCACCACGGTTATGCTTCAGGATAAAAGCACATCTTATTTTTACACCTATGCCAAAGGCGTAAAAACGGGATTTACCGAAAAAGCGGGGCGCTGTCTTGTAAGCACCGCTTCGTATAACGGTTACACATATATGTGTGTCCTTATGGGCTGTCCCAACGAAACGGGCAAGCGCTACGAATTCACCGAGAGTGCCAACCTCTACCGCTGGGCATTTAACAATTTTGAATACAAACGGGTTGCCGACAGCGAAAATCCCATATACGAAATACCTGTTGAACTTTCTCTTGATACCGATTTTGTTCCTCTTTATATCGAAAACGGATTTACCACCGTTCTTCCGAAAGAAGCCGATGAATCAACCATTGTAATAAAACCGAAACTGATATCCGAAAGTGTTGACGCGCCCGTTAAAAAAGGTGATGTGCTCGGCACTGCCGATATAATTTATGCCGAACAGGTTATCGGCACGGTAAACCTCATTGCAGGCAGTGATGTCAAAAAAAGTTCACTTTTAACCGTTGCCCGCGCACTTAAAGAGTTTTTTACCTCAATTTATATGAAATTGGTATATATTGCAATAGGCGTTGCAATTCTTGTGTTTATACTGATGATAATCAAACTGAACTACGGACGCAGTAAAAAACGCCGCGTAAAATATATACCGTACAATAAACACGAAAAGGGAGATTTTGACGATGAACAGTAAACTTTTGAAAATTTTGACTGCAATTGTCGCAATGCTTATGGCGGCAAATCTCGTCGGTTGTGTAGGCAAAACCGATTCCGACAATGTCGGTGATGACAACCTGCTTTCCGGTAAACACTATGCCGTTATAACGGTAAAAGATATGGGTGATATAAGTCTTGAACTCGATGCCGACACCGCACCCATCACGGTTACAAACTTTGTTAAACTTGTAAACGAAGGTTTCTATGACGGTCTCACTTTCCACCGCGTTATCAACGGATTTATGATACAGGGCGGTGACCCCTACGGAAACGGCACCGGTGGCAGTGATCAAACCATAAAAGGCGAATTTTCGGAAAACGGTGTTAAAAACGATTTAAAACACGAACGCGGCGTTATTTCAATGGCGCGTTCATCCCTGCCCGACAGCGCATCTTCACAATTTTTTATAATGCACAAAACCGCATCCTATCTTGACGGTCAGTACGCCGCTTTCGGTCGAGTTACCGATGGTATGGACATTGTAGACCGAATTGCAGGAAACACTCCTGTCGAAGACTCAAACGGTACGGTGCTCGCAAAAAATCAGCCTGTCATAACCTCTGTTAAGATGGTCGAAGAAACGGAAGCGGAAAAATAATATGCCTAATAACAAAAAATATATTTTTGTGGATGACCCCGAACCTCAAAGCCGACCCGAAGACACCGAGGATAAAATAATCCGCCACGGCCGCCGAATTTTCAACATTGTGTTAACTGTTGTCGGCGTCGCAATGCTTATAATGCTTGTATACGGAATTGTTTTAAGAATTCGCTGAAAACACATTTCACTCGCACCTGCACTTATAATTGTTATTGCAAGTCGAAATAGCGTGAATTCACACTATTTCGCAGAAAATTTGTTAATACCCATTACAATGAATATAGACGAATTATAGTCTCTAATCCTGTAACAGCACCGAAACAGGCAAAAAATCACCCTGCCCTTGCAATTTGCAGAGGCGGGGTTAAGTTATATAGCCGATCTTTAATTGTTAGAAATTGGTAAATCGTGGGTAAATTCGGTTGAGCACACCGCGAAAAGCCTTGTAAATAATGGCTTTTCTCAGTCAAGAGGCTTCATTGTCGGGAGCGCTTCGAGTGAATTATTTCGCTCACAGCTGCTCTCA
>CAZGRC010000195.1:0-2705 GCA_964528125.1 uncultured Ruminococcus sp. | reverse complement strand
GCGTTATTATGCCGAACGCGATGAGATACCGCCGCGACTTATCTTCGATGCGGCGCCGGATAACGGTGAACTGCTCTGCAAGTGGCTGTCGGAAAAAAGCGGTAAAAAGGTAACACTCACCGTTCCCGAACGAGGCGAACAAAAAGCGCTCGTTGCAATGTGCCGCAACAACGCCGCAGACGAACTTTCGGCAAAAATCGAGCGTTCGGGCAGAGAAATGTCGGCGCTTAACGAACTTGCGACACTGCTCGGTCTGGAAACCGTGCCGAGATATATCGAGGCGTATGATATTTCAAATACCGCGGGCGATGAAAATGTTGCGGGGATGATTGTCTATAAAGACGGACGTCCGTATAAAAGTGCATACCGCAGATTTAAAATCAAAAGTTTTTCGGGTCAAGATGATTTTCGGTCTATGGCGGAGGTGATTGACCGCCGCTTTAACGAATATGAAAAAGATGATAACGGCGATTTTAATACCTTACCGGATCTCATTTTGCTTGACGGTGGAAAGGGGCAGATGTCGGCGGTTTTGCCGGTACTTCTAAAACACAATATAAACGTACCGCTTTTCGGTATGGTGAAGGACGATAAACATCGCAACCGTGCCGTGGCGGCGCTCGGCGGGGATATTTCCATAAAGGCAAACCGACGTGCCTACACCCTTGTTACCGAAATTCAAGATGAGGTTCACCGCTTTGCGATAGCCTATCACAAACAGCGCCGTAACAGCAAAATGCTTTCGAGCGACCTCACTTCGATTGAGGGGGTCGGTGACGCGCGCGCAAAGGCGCTGCTCAGCCGTTTTAAAACGGTCAAGGCAATTAAATCCGCAAGCGTTGAGCAACTTTGCGAGGTTAAAGGTATGACAAAAAAGGTTGCGGAAAATATTTTTAACCGTTTTAGGTAAAATTTAACTTGATAAATAATGACTTTACTGCTACAATAGGAAAGTATAGCAGATTTTAACTGTATTCACGGAGGTATTTTATTATGGATTGTTATCAGTTGAAAGCAGACGCCGCGGGCGACACCGTTGCGGTTATACACACCACAATGGGGGATATTAAAATCAAACTGTTTGCCGAGCGCACCCCGAAAACATTTGAAAATTTCACCACACACGCCAAAAACGGATATTATGACGGAATAATATTTCACCGTGTCATAAAGGATTTTATGATTCAAGGCGGCGACCCGCAGGGCACAGGTATGGGCGGCGAGTCGATTTGGGGTGGAAGTTTTGAAGACGAATTCGACCCCGAACTTCACAATCTGCGCGGTGCGCTTTCAATGGCAAATGCAGGTCCCGGCACCAACGGCAGTCAGTTCTTTATTGTTCAGGCGAATGAAGTCCCTGCCGCAATGCTTGACCAGATGCGCGGTATGGCCGACAAGGGTTTCCCTGCTGAAATCAGCGAAGCGTATGCCAAACTCGGCGGCACACCTTGGCTTGATTACCGCCACACCGTTTTCGGACAGGTGATTGAGGGGATGGATGTTGTCGATGCCATTGCAGATGTAGAGGTCGGTAATGCCGACCATCCGAAAGTGGATGTTGTCATAAACGGCATTGATATCATAACACTTTGATTATATAAAAAATATGCTTGCATTATTGTGGAAATTAAAGTATAATAAGAGCATTGAACATTCGGAGGTAAAAAACAATGAATTTTAATTGGATCACACTTGAGGCTACCAACGAAACCGCTCAAACAAACGGTTTGGCATCAACACTCGTCACCGTAGGCTGGCTTGTGGTAATGGTTGCGGTTTTGTATTTCTTTATGATACGCCCTCAGCGCAAAAAGCAAAAGGAAGAAAAGCAGATGCGCGAAAATCTGCAGGTCGGTGACGAAATCATCACCATCGGCGGTATATACGGTCGCGTTATCTCGCTTAAAGAAGATACTATCGTTATCGAATCCAAAAGCGATCACAGCAAAATTACGGTTGCGCGCTGGGCATTGCAGTCCAATCTCACCGTTCACGACGATGTTTCCAAATAAGTCATAAGCACTGTTCCCTCCGTAATATAATACTTACGGAGGGATTATTTATGAAAAAGAAAACGGTTCGCTTCTATGGGAAAACGGCAATACCGATTAAGGGAGTGCTCATCGGTTTATCGGTTACATCGGCGGTTATGCTCGTGTTTGCGGGTATTATGACCGCGCTCGATACCGACCGTGCTTATGCTGCACCTTTTGCTACCGTAAGCCTCGGTGCAGGGTGCTTTTCCGCTTCGTTTTATGTTGCGAAAAAACGCGGAAACCGCGGATATCTTGTCGGTTTTGCAGTCGGCTGTGCGGTATTTGCCGCCGTTACCGCCGTATCGCTTTTGATTTGCAAAAACAGTGTTACACTAAATACGCTTTTTCATTTGATTATTGTTATATTGGCATCGGTTGCCGGAGGTATTTCGGGTGTCAATAAAAATAGAGACAAAAAGTATATATAAATCGGAAGGATGTTAAAAATGGAATTTAACGCAGTTGACGTAAAAAAAAGTATCGTACGCTGGATTGCTGACTGGTTTGACAGAAACGGTAAAGACTGCAATTCGGTTATCGGTATTTCGGGCGGCAAGGACAGCTCCGTTGCGGCGGCGCTGTGTTGTGAAGCGCTTGGACCCGAACGCGTCATCGGTGTGCTTATGCCCAACGGCAAACAGGCTGATATTGACGTTGCATATGCTCTTG
>CAZGRC010000194.1:0-2742 GCA_964528125.1 uncultured Ruminococcus sp. | reverse complement strand
CCGTAGATAAGTGCCAACAAAAAACCGATTGCTATCAGTATGCCGTACCAATATATTTGCCAGCCGCCGCCTATCGGAACGGTGAATGCGACAGGCTTTATTTTAAATTCCAATCCGAAAATCGTAACATTATAAATAACTTCCCGCATATCCATCACTCCTTGGGCAATATTACGGAAAGAACCGTATTATCGGGATTGAAAGCCGACAAACGCTTAAAGACATCGTCGATAGTCACGGTCTTAAGCAGTTTTATCTCTTCAAACAAATCGAAATCGCACATTGCGCACTCAACCAGCTGTGTTGCAAGCCCGTCAACACTGTTGAACCGGCGTATTGCATCGCCGTACATTGCACATTTGACGGCAGAAAACAGTTTTCGGTTGATACCCTCGACACGAATCCGCTCGATCTCCGCTGAAATTTCTTCGGCAACCTTTTGCGGATTGGACGATTCGCCCTCGAATATCACCGATGCATAACCGTGACCGCAAAAATATTCCGCTTCAAACTCGTCATTTATAATTCCTTCGCGCACAAGTTTAGCATAGAGCGGAGATGCTTCACCGCATATAACCTCCAGAAGCAGTGCCATACACACCTTGGTTTTAAGGCGGCGTTCGGGGGTGGTTATATCCTGTTTATAACCGAAACAGAACATCGGCATTGAAACGGCAAGATTTTGCTCGACATAATGCTTTAAAACGCCTTTCGGTTCCTCAAACTCGCCGCGGGTTATCTGAACCGGTTCACGGTTTATCACTGCGGAATCTATCTGAGAAAGCACCTTGTCGGCATCAATGTTTCCCGCAATGCAAATGAACATATTTGCCGGATTATAAAATGTATCGTAGCATTTATAAAGCAGTTCGGCATCGATTTCCGCAATGGATTCGGTTGTGCCCGCAATATCAATCCTCACAGGGTGAGCGCTGTACATGGCAAGCAACATATTGAACATCACGCGCCACGCGGGGCTATCGTCATACATCCTTATTTCCTGCCCGATTATCCCCTGCTCTTTTTCGACGGTTGCCTGTGTAAAATACGGTGACTGAACAAAATCAAGCAATATGGCAAGATTGTCATAAAAACGGTCGGAGCAGGAAAAGAGATAACAGGTGCGGTCAAAAGATGTATATGCATTTGCATAGGCACCCGTTTCGGCATAGCGTGTAAAGGCATCGCCGTCCTCGCTTTCAAAGAGTTTATGCTCCAAAAAATGGGCAATGCCCTCGGGCACCTCGGTCATTTCTCCGCCGTTTTTTGAAAAACGGGTATCAATAGAACCGTACTTGGTTCCGAAAACGGCATAAGCAGAGGAAAACTGCGGTTTTTCCATTATAAAAATCTTCAGTCCCGACGAATGTTCCGCCTTTATATAACTTTCGCCCACGTTGCTTTCAAAAACGTTTTTTTTCATACATTTTCCTCCGGTAACAGTTTATAAACAGTGTGCAGGCAAACACCGTTTGCCGCCTTGATAACGGCTTTTTTATCGACACCGTTTAAAAGTTCCGCCATCTGTGCGGGGGAACGCGGTATGCCGGAACCCACGCGCATACAGTACCATGTGTCAAGAGATGCCTGACTGTCTTCAAAGGTTTTAAAAGAATCTTTAAGGCTTTTCACCGATGCCTCAAATTCAAAGTCGGTAATCTCACCGCGCTTTATCGCCTCAAGTTGGTCAAGTATTGCTTCATAAGTGCGGTCTGCATTTTGGGCTTCCACACCGGAATCGACCATAAGAAGTCCCTTGGTTCTGACCGCAGATGCCGAGCAATAATAGCAAAGGCTCATTTTTTCCCGAACATTTGAAAACAGTTTTGAATATGGTCCTCCGCCGAAAATATCACACATCACAAGCAACGGCAGAGTTTGGGCATCACCGCCGTGGACACGGCTGGAAAATCCCAAAGCCAGTTTGCCCTGTGCAATGTCCATACGCTCGGTTACGGTGCGAACAATTCTTGCCTTGCGTGTGGATTCGCAAACGGCGCAGTCGGTGATATCACGGCGTGTATGCGCGGCAAAACGTGCCGAAATACCGTCAAAAAGTCCCGCAGGCATACTGCGCGAAATAACATTAACGCGGACAAATGCACTTGAAAGCATATTTTCCCACGCACGATACAGTACCTTGCCGTCAAGGGCGGCAACCTGTTCTTCGGTTCCGCATTTTGAAACACCGTACGGCTTGCCCCTGTACATTTCTTCGATAAGACGTTTTTTGGCATAAAGGCGTTTTTCGCTGACCTCGCCGCGAATATGCTCAATCGCCTTGCGCTTTTCGCGTTCGACATCTTCTTCGCAAAACGCACCGTTTTCCGCTTTCGGTTCAAAAATCAGCTCTTCAAGCAGTTCGCACGCCTGTGCGCAAAGCGGTTCCCCGTCAAGGGTAAAACTGTCATCGATAACCGAAACCGCCACCTTCAAAAGTTGCATATCTCCGACCTTTTCACTGGAAGCTTCAAGACGCGCGCCGTAAAGTTTGGCAAGTTTGCAGTTGAGTTTACTGAAATCGGGATACTTTTTACTGCAGGTTGTAAGCACAAAAGGCAAAAGTCCCAACGCCGCGGCGTTTTCGTATTGCAACGGCATATAAAAATTGAGCGAAACCAAGGTGGTATTAAAACGCGGGTTGCGTATAAAAAGCCCCTCAACGCCTTCGTTCAGCAGGGTTATTTTTTCAGACATTGTATACCTCCGTTTTTTATCCTATTATAATCAATATGATTATAC
>CAZGRC010000193.1:0-2746 GCA_964528125.1 uncultured Ruminococcus sp. | reverse complement strand
CTATAACACCGTTAATATCGCCGTTTATACGCACCTGACGCGAAAGCATAACGGCGGTTTCAATGCCGCCGACCGTTTTGAATTTCAAAAAACCGTCTGCGGTTACGGATGTAATTATAAGTCCGACTTCGTCGGTGTGGGCATCAACAAGCAGTTTTTTCACACTGCGATTTCTGCCTTTTTTAAATGCGATAATATTGCCGAGGGGGTCGATTTCCCAATCGCAAAAACCGTCAATTTCGGAAATTATAAAATTGCGCACTGCGCCTTCGTCGCCGGAAGTGCCGTCAAGGGCAACCAACCGTTTCAATATTTCCGTCATTCTTCGGCACCTCCCGCAAGAATGTATTTTTCAATCAAATCACAGACGCACTTAATGTCGTCGAGGTCAACAACTTCGGCAGAAGTGTGCATATTTCTAAGCGGAATCGAAAGCAGACCCGTTTTAACGCCGCTTTTATTTACCGAAATAACATCACCGTCGGTGCCGGTTTTGCCACCCATAACTTCGCACTGATATGGTATACCGTTTTTTTCCGCAATCCGTATCATTTTTCTGCCGATACCGCTGTCAAGTGCCGGAGAAAGCCCTATCATCACACCGCCCGAAAGTGTCCCACAGTCATCGGGCGAAACATCCGGAGCGTTTCCGAAACTTACATCAACGGCAATTGCCTCGGTAGGGTCAATATCAAATGCGGCGGTTTTGCAACCACGCATTCCAAGTTCTTCGCCGTCACTTAAAAGAAAGACAACGTCGCACGGCGGTACGGTTTTGCTGAATCGTTCGGCAAGTTCCAAAAGACACACGACACCCGCACGGTCATCAAAAGATTTGCCTGTGACACGGTTGCCGAGAAGAGTTTTTGCTTCGGCAAAAAACGTGACATAATCACCGACCGAAATAATATCTTTGGCGCGTTTTCCCAACATTGTGTCTATCTTAAAATCGGCAATGTCCTTGAATTCGACGTCCCCGCACGACAAATGAGGCGGTATGCTGCAAAAAACACCGCGCACGGTTTTCTTACCGTGAATGTTTACGGTGCGTGCAGGCAGTGTGCGGAGATCTATGCCGCCGCATTTTGCAACCGTCAAAAAGCCGTCGTCACTGATATCGGTAACTATCATTGCAACCTCGTCAATATGCGCATCAAGCATTATTTTCCGAGTACGGTCGGCGCCCTTTATAACGCCGCTAACCGAAAGGTTGCCGAGTTTTTGACATTCCGCATATTTTGAAAGAATATCAAACGCCGCATCGCGCGCTTCGGTAAGGGTACCGCAAGATGCCGCGTTTGAAAGGGTGAAAAGAGAGTTTTTTATATCCATTACAGTTTGTTTACAACTTCCTTAAAGAAATTTCCGCGTGCCGCGAAGTTCGGGAACGCATCAAAGCTGGCACACGCCGGACTGAGGGTTACAACATCACCCGCAACTGCCCGTTCGCGCGCTGTCTTTACAGCTTCTTCAATGCCCGAAACTCGGATGATTTCGGGGTGTCCTTCGAAAAAACTTTCACATTCGCGAACGCTTTTTTCGATTTTGTCCGCCGTGGTGCCGCAAAGCAGTAAAATCTTTACCTTTTCGGTAATGTACGGTGCCATGGGTTCAAACGGGATGTGTTTGTCATAACCGCCCGCGATGAGGATTACCTTGCGGTCAAATGCCTTAAGACCCGCAATTGTGCGCGTGGGCGATGAAGCGATTGAATCGTTATAATATTTAACGCCGTCCAGTTCACGCACAAGTTCTATGCGGTGTTCAACACCCATAAATTCGCGCGCCACTTTGCGTATGCTGTCAACCCCGACATATCCCCAAACGGCGGTTATTGCCGTAAGATAGTTTGCAACATTGTGGTCACCGAGCACCGCGATTTCACTGCGGTGCAGTATCGGTACGTCAATTCCGCGATACGCCATATGCAGGGTGTTGTCGGGGGCAAGCCAAGCGCCGTTGTTCAGTTTTCTTTCCATACTGAAACCGAGTGACTGACCGCGCACAAAACTTCTGAAACTTTCGGTGATTTCGTTGTCGCGGTTTAACACGGTGCGGGAAAATGCGTTTTGGTGCAAAAGAATATTCTTCTTTGCTTCAACGTATTCATCCATATCTTTGTGAATATCAAGATGATTGGGCGCTACGTTTGTGACCACTGCAACATCGGGACTTTTGCGCATGGAAATAAGTTGAAACGAGGAAAGTTCAACCACCACAAAATCATCTGCGGTGATATTTTCGATTTCGGGAAGCAGTGGGTTCCCTATGTTTCCGCCCATGTGTACCTTTTTACCCTCGGCTTCCAGCATTTTTGCGATAAGCGTGGTGGTGGTGGTTTTGCCGTCCGAACCCGTTACGGCAAAAACCGTTGCGGGACAAAGGTCGAAAAACACTTCCATTTCGCTGGTGACCGCAATGCCGCGTTTTCGGGCGGCATCAAGTTCGGGAAGATTAAAACTCATTCCCGGTGTGCGGAAAATCATATCAACTTCAAGATTTTCAAGATACCCTTCTCCGAGTCGCAGTTCGGCACCGGCAGCTTCAAGATGATCGGCAAGTTCACCGATTTGCTCGCGTGAACGGCGGTCGCAGGCAATTACTCGCGCGCCTTTTGAAAGAAAATTCATTATAAGCGGGGTGTTGCTCACACCTATACCGCACATCGCAATTTTTTTACCGTCTATCTGTTCAAAAAACTGTTTGCAATCCATCTATAAGTTCCCCCTAAGAGAAAGTCTGATTA
>CAZGRC010000192.1:0-2767 GCA_964528125.1 uncultured Ruminococcus sp. | reverse complement strand
GCATTACCATTGTCAGAAGAAGTGCGAGTAACTTTTTCATTTTGGATTTCTCCTCTTTTAAAAAATATTTATGTAAATAAAATTTACACCGAATTTATTTGCGGAATTCAATCGTGCCGTCGGCGCTCATACTCTCGACAATTGCGAGAGAATCAACCCTGACACCCTCACGGCGAAGTTCGTCACCGCCGCGCTGAAAACCTTTTTCGATTGCGCAGACACAACCCGCAAGGGTGGCACCTGCCTGTTCGGTAATATCGATAAGACCGCGAAGTGCTTTGCCGTTTGCAAGGAAATCGTCGATGATAAGTATCTTATCGTCACTGCCGATGTATTCATCACTTACAACGATATTGTAATCGGTGTTGTGGGTGTAGGAATGAACCACGGTGCTGTAAACACCGCCCGCAACGTTGGCGGATTTGTTCTTTTTGGCAAAGACCACTGGCAGATGCATTGAAGCGCCCGCGCAAACCGCAACGGCAATGCCGGAGGATTCGATTGTGAGGATTTTCGTGACACCCTCGCTTTCATAAAGACGACCGATTTCAGCGCCCATTTGCATTAAAAAATCAACATCGAGTTGCTGGTTGAGAAAAGAACCGACTTTAAGAACATTACCGGGAAGTACGGTGCCTTCTCTGCAAATTTTTTCTTCAAGCGCCTTCACGGTGCCGACCCCCTTAGACAAGCCTAAAATAACAACTTCATTGTACCCCAAAACACCTTTTAATGTCAACAAATTTTAACAGTGTGTTACAAGTTTGTAAATGTGAGATACTTTTAATACGCCGTATGATATTCTAATTGTTTAAATTAACAAAGGGACTTGTCCTAAAGTCCCTTATCGTTTTAAACCACTATAAATTGTTATTGCCGGTAATGGCATCCGCAACATATATACCCATTGCGCCCGACTGTGAAAGTCCGCGACATATGCCGCTGCCGTCACCGATAATATATACATTATCTATGAGCTCGAACCTGTCGTTCATAAAAACAGGACGTATGGAATAGTATTTGCTTTCGCAACCGTAAAGCAGGGTATCGTCATTGGCGGTGCCGGGTGCAACGCGGTCAAGTGCGTAAATTGTTTCTATAATATTAGTGAGTATTCTGTGCGGCAAAACCAGCGAGATATCACCCGCTGTTGCCTTGAGGGTTGGGGTAACGGTGTTCTGTGAAAGACGGTGCTCGTTTGTGCGTCTGCCGCGAACAAGGTCACCGAAACGCTGTACCAAAACATTGCCTTTGCCTATCATATTCGCAAGTCTGGATATGCTTTCGGCATATTCGGTGGGTTGGTTGAAAGGTTCGGTGAAGCGTATGCTTGAAAGTATTGCAAAGTTGCAGTTGTCGGTTTTTTTGTCGGCTTCGGCATATGAATGGCCGTTTGCCGTTATAATGCCGTGGTTGTTTTCGGCAGATACAAGTCCGCCCTGATTAAAGCAGAACATACGGCACCTGTCTTCAAAAGTCTTGGTTTTATAGAGTATTTTCGGCTCATAAATTTTCGACGAAAATTCACGCCAAATTATATCTTTCATTTCGACTCTTACACCGATATCGATATGATTGGAGTGCATTTTCACATCATTTGCGCGGCAGAAATCGGCAACAAAGTTGGCGCCGCCGCGACCTGTGGCGATAATGATATTATTTGCGCGCAGTTTTTCGCCGTTTGTATATCCGAGAATATATCCGTCGCCGTCCTTTTCGACACCGTCGCAGTCGTAAAAGGTATAGAGGTCGGTACCCGACTGTTCGATACTTCTGATAAGGTTCTGCATGGTAAGATAGTTATTGTCGGTACCGAGATGCTTTACGTTCATATCAAGCAGACGAAGATTGTTTTGCAAACACTTGAGTTTAAGTTCGTCATTGGATTTGTATACCTTCGGAACGCCAGACGTGCAGTATTCGTTCAAAATCTTATCGACTTCGTCAATATAAAGATTTGCCTTATGTTCACCGAGTTCTTCACCCAAGGTTCCGCCGTATGCGGTGCCGAGGTTGAATTTACCGTCCGAAAAAGCGCCCGCGCCGGCAAAGCCGCTTGTAATGCTGCAGGTTTTGCAGTGAACACAGGTTTTTTCTCTGCCGGCAGGACAATTTCGCTTTTCAAGCGTATTGCCGCGCTCGGTTATGGCAATTTTCATATCCGGCGCATTTTTACGCAGACGGTATGCCGCCATAAGACCGCCGATGCCGCCGCCGATTATAACGGTATCATATGCTTTTTGTATTGACATTGTATAACAACTCCAAAAAAAATTTACACAAAAAAACAAACCACATTTTGTAGCCCAGATTATTTTACACCATAACTGCCCCGCGGTCAATAGTTGTTTTCAACAAATTTGAAATCGGTAGGAAATTCGGTGTTTGAAGCAGCACGGCGTTAACGTTTGCAAAAGAATCCCCGCGCGCTTGATTAACGTGCGGGGATTCTCATTACATATTTTTCAGTTCTGTAATGCTTTCTTCAAGCATTTTAATTTTATCCAGCACCTTTGCAAGGCTGTCGCGCTGTTGCTGAACAACGGCGGCGGGAGCTTTTGCAACAAAGCCTTGATTTGAAAGTTTCTTTTCAAAGAACTCACGGTCGGCAGTTGCTTTTTCGAGCTCTTTTTCGATGCGGGCTGTTTCACCCTCAATATCAACGAGCTCTTTCATAGGCATATAAACGGTTGCCGAATCGGTTACCACGCGCACGACACCCTCGGCATCAAAGCCGTCACCGACCTCAACATTGGATGCATAAGCC
>CAZGRC010000191.1:0-2779 GCA_964528125.1 uncultured Ruminococcus sp. | reverse complement strand
CCGCCATTTTGAACGACATTTCCGAGGAATCGACAGGGTGATAGGAGCCGTCAACGAGTGTTGCCTTGATTCCGACCATCGGATAACCCGCAAGCACACCCTTTGCAGTGCAGTCGCGCAGACCTTTTTCAACGGCGGGGAAGAAGTTTTTGGGAACGGCGCCGCCGAAAACCTTTTCTTCAAAGACGAGCTCCTCGCTCTCGCAAGGCTCAAATTCTATCCACACGTCACCGAACTGACCGTGACCGCCGGATTGTTTTTTGTGGCGACCCTGTGCCTTGACGGATTTACGGATTGTTTCACGGTAGGCAACCTTGGGTGCCTGAAGTTTAACCTCTGCGCCGAACTTGGTTTTCAGTCGGGAGATTATAACGTCGATATGCTGTTCTCCCAAAGCGGAGAGTATCTGTTCTTTGGTTTCGGTATCGTTTTTGACCGAAATGGTCGGATCTTCTTCCATAAGGCGGTAAAGACCGGAAGTGATTTTTTCTTCATCACCCTTTTTAACGGGATATACTGCAACCGAAAGTGACGGATGCGGGAATTCAATGGGCGCAGCCTTTACATTTCCGCTAAGCGACAGCGTATCGCCCGTTATGACACTTCCGAGCTTTGATACCGAACCGATATCTCCCGCGCCGACAGCATCGGCATCTTCCTGTTTGCCGCCTTTGAGCCACATAATTTTGGAAAGGCGTTCTTCACCGCCGGTGCGGTTGTTTTTAAGACGGATATCGTTCTTCACCGTGCCCGAAATCACCTTGAAATACGATAGCTTTCCGACAAACGGGTCTGCAATGGTTTTAAACACGAAAAGTGCGGGCTCGCCGTCGGGATCGGGTTTTACCGATTCGCTGCCGTCAAGGGGAATGTTTGCATCAAATGCATTCGGCATAATTTCAAGTATACTTTCAACCAGTAACGGAACGGCGTCGCCGTTTTGCTGAACGCCGCAGTAAACGGGGCATATATCTCCCGAAAGAACACCTTTTTTAAGTCCGTTTATCATTTCGTCGCGGGTGAATTCTTCACCGCCGAAATATTTTTCCATAAGTTCTTCGTCGGCAGATGCAATCGCTTCAAGCAGCATATCGCGCATCCGGTCGATTTCGGTGCTCATGGGCATACGGAATTCTTTTTTTACCATTCCGTCAAATGCATATGCCTTGTTTTCGACAAGATTTACATAGCATTTGACTGTTTCGTCTTCTATGTAAGGCACGATAACGGGGCATATAACCGCGCCGTAGTTTGCAACCAGTGCCGAAATTACGCGGTAAAAATGCGCGTGTGAAGAATCGAGCTTTCCGACAAAGAAACCGACACTTTTGCCGAGTGCGCGTGCGCGGTCGAAAGCTTGCTTTGCACCGACCGTCAAACCCGATTTGCCCGACACGGCAATTATTGCGGAATCGGCTGCGGCAAGCGCTTCGCAAACACCGCCGGCAAAGTCAAACTGTCCCGGTGCATCTATAATATTGAGTTTATATCCGTCTATTTCAAGCGCATAAACCGCGGTCGAAACCGAACTTGCGCGTTTTTTCTCTTCGGGGTCAAAATCCATAAGGGAAGAACCGTCGGCGGATTTGCCGATGCGGTCGCTTGCCTTGGCGTAGAACAGAATTGAATCGGCAAGGGTTGTTTTTCCCGAACCGCCGTGTCCTAACAAGGCAATATTTTTGATTTGGTCTTCTGAATAATGTTTCAATTTGATACACTCCTTTAAAGTAGGCTCGGCACAAAATGCCGATATTTCGGAAATTCGCGCTTCCGAAACTGATTATATAAGAGTATAACATATTTTTTAAGTAATTACAACAAATATTTTTAAAAGTTTAAAATTAAATTGTCGATTTGGCATAAATCGCAAAGATTTGGCAAGTTTCACCAATCTTCGCGGTTTTCAGTTGTTTACAATAACGGCGGTTGTAACCGTTTTGAAATTTTTTGTAACCGTATTGTTTCTGCTTTTTTTGAAAATATGATGTATAATATAGAAGAAGAGAAAATCACAAGGGGGATATAACCGTGAAAATTAAATTATTTTGTGTGATATTGATGTTATGTGCGCTTATCGGTTCGTCTGCCCTTACATCGGTTATGGCTGTGCCGGAATCAAAATCGGAAACATCCGCCGTTCAGGTTGATGCGGTTAAAAAAGCCCGTTTCCTTAATATGCTCAATCACAACCGTGTTTACGGAGAAACTTTTTTAAGTCTTGATGAAATCATTAACGAGTCGGTTATCGCTCTTTTGAATGTGCGCGACAGTGAAGACTCCGATTTTGTTGCCGAAAACTATGTGAAAGATTATGTTTATTCGATGTACGGAATCGACATTGTCGATATGTCGGAACTTAATGCGGGAATGCCGCATAAAGACGGTTATGTTTATATAGTTCCGCGCGGATACAGTGAATATAAACACACATTTGTTTCTGCCCGCGTTAATGAAGACGGCACCTATACCGTTGTTACCGAAATTTCCGTTTCCACCCACGAAGGTGAAAGATACACTGCCAAGGCGGCATCGCTTATCCGTGAAAATCCCGCTTCGCAGTACGGATATAACATTATTTCCAGTGATATTGTCGATGATGCGGTGGAAATTTAGTTTTTGAGTGC
This sequence comes from uncultured Ruminococcus sp., assembly GCA_964528125.1. GTDB lineage: Bacteria > Bacillota > Clostridia > Oscillospirales > Acutalibacteraceae > UBA737. Next base: position 155 of record CAZGRC010000191.1, on the reverse strand, counting down.
TTTAAAACCCCGTTTTGGGCGGGGTTTTAATTATTTTTTTGAAAAATTACGAAAATTTGAATTTTATACTTGACAAATACGCTTAAAAAATATATAATGTATTGGTCGCACGAATTCGGTGACATATTCGGCTGTATAGCTCAGTTGGCTAGAGC
>CAZGRC010000190.1:0-2785 GCA_964528125.1 uncultured Ruminococcus sp. | reverse complement strand
ACGCTATTATTATGGACAATGCGCAGGTAAGTGCCATACCCGAAATATCGGCAAACCACATTGACGCATCGCTTATTCACGAAGCGGCGATAGGAAAAATCGCAGGTGAACAGCTTACAAAACTTATGACATTGGGGCTTACACCCGAACAGGCAGAGGAAGAAATCGTAAACGGTTTCCTTAAATAATTATGAAATTTGCAAAACTCTTAAAACGTTTTTTACCGTATTATAAAAAATATTTACCTACCCTTTTTCTTGACCTGTTTTGCGCGGCTCTTACCACCGTTTGTGAACTGGTTTTACCGATGATTGTGCGCGAGATTACGGGTAGGGCAACCGACGATATCGCATCCCTTACGGTAGCGTTTGTTTTGCGTGTCGGTGCATTTTACCTGATACTTCGCATTATTGACACGGCGGCAAACTATTATATGGCAACCGTAGGGCATATTATGGGTACGAAGATTGAAACCGATATGCGTCGGGATATGTTCAACCATCTGCAAAAACTGTCGTTCTCTTTTTACGATAATACCAAGGTCGGCAGTATTATGTCCCGCATTACAAGCGACCTTTTCGATGTTACCGAGTTTGCACACCACTGCCCGGAAGAATTTTTTATTGCGGGAATAAAAATTATTGCCGCATTTATAATTCTTATGGGCATAAACGTTCCGCTGACCCTTATCGTTTTTGCTACTGTTCCGCCGATGATTATAATTCTTCGCATTTTCAACAAAAAGATGAAAGCCGGCTTTAGAGAATCACGCAAAAAGGTTGCCGAACTGAATTCTTCTGTGGAAGACAGCTTACTCGGAATTCGCGTGGTACAGTCATTTGCCAACGAAAAAATCGAAGAAGAAAAGTTTGAACGCGGAAATAACGGATTTTTAAAAATCAAATCCAAGGTATATCATTATATGGGCGGGTTTCAGTCATGCACACGCTTTTTCGACGGTTTAATGTATATAACCGTTGTAGTTGCCGGAGCACTGTTTATACGAACCGGTGCAATAAGTGCCGCAGACCTTGTTGCATACCTTATGTTTGTATCGACACTCCTTACCTCCATTCGCCGCATTGTCGATTTTTCGGAACAGTTCCAGCGCGGTATGACAGGCATTGAACGCTTTGCCGAAATTGTCGATCGCGAACCCGATATAAAGGATAAAAAGGGCGCGCGAGAACTCAAAGACGTTAATGGCGAAGTGCGTTTTGAAAACGTTTCTTTTAAATACAGCGAAGAAAACGAAACCGTGCTTGACAATATAAATCTTAATATAGGTGTGGGCGAAAACGTTGCGATTGTCGGTCCGTCGGGCGGCGGCAAAACCACAATCTGTTCGCTTATTCCGCGTTTTTATGAAATTAACACGGGTAAGATTACGGTTGACGGCACCGATATAAAGGATGTTACAATGTCCTCACTTCGCGAAAACATCGGCATTGTTCAACAGGATGTATACCTGTTTTCGGGCAGTGTTTATGAAAATATCGAATACGGAAAGCCCGGCGCCGCACCCGAAGATGTTTACAGGGCGGCACGGCTTGCGGGCGCGGATGAGTTTATAAAAGGACTTCCCGACGGTTACGACACATATGTCGGGGAACGCGGTGTTAAACTTTCGGGCGGGCAAAAACAGCGCATTTCCATTGCCCGTGTATTCCTTAAAAACCCGCCTATACTTATTCTTGACGAGGCAACCAGTGCGCTTGATAACGAAAGCGAGCGGCTGGTGCAAAAATCACTTGAAGAACTTTCCAAAGGCAGAACCACCCTTACAATAGCACATCGCTTGACTACCGTTAAAAACGCAGATAAGATAATCGTTTTGACACACACGGGTATTGAAGAAATCGGCACTCACGAACAGTTGCTTAAAAACGGAGGACTTTATTCATCGCTTTACGGTTTTTATACCACCGAGTAATTTGAGTGCAATAAAAATTACGGTTTTTGTATCGTCTAAATAAATCAAAAATTAAAAAAGAGGTGATCCGTTTGCAAAGTAAGATTGATAACGACCGCACATCGCTTTTTGACAATGCGATTTTTTCAGAACGCGAAAAAGCCGAAAGACTGCGTAATTATTCCGAGCAGGATTATTGTTACGATGTTAAAACACTCGGCTTAAAGACCGCATGGGAGTATATATGCCGATATGTTTCGGAATACGGTGAACAGAGCGAAGGATATCTTAACACCGACAATTTCGGTGAAATGTATGAAACGGGTCTTGCCATAACAAACAAGCACGAAAAAAAAGAAAACGGACAATATTTTACCCCTTATGATGTCTCCCTTGTTATGTCGCACTGGTTGCAACAGGTGGAGGGTTATAACATATGTGATGTCGCCTGCGGCACGGGAAACCTTATTTTAACATATTTTAAACTCATAGGTGAGCAAAAAACCAAAGAAATACTGTCGGAGGGGCGTCTCTATCTTTATGACAGCGATGCCCTTGCACTGCAAATATGCAAAACCGCCGTGGCGGTAAAATACGGAACGGAATATTCGGATATGATTCACTGCATTTGCGGTGATTTTCTTTCGTTGGATACCGTTTTGCCGGAAAACTGTAAGGTGATTTGCAATCCGCCGTATTCGACGCTGAATTCACTGTCGGATTGCCGAAACAATACCGCGGTTTTACAAAGTTCCAAAGAACTCTATGCCGCATTTGCCGAAAAAATATTCACCCAAAGCAGCGGTTCTGTAATTATTACACCATTCAGTTTTATCGGCGGGGAAAAGTTTCATCCACTGCGCCGAATTATGA
>CAZGRC010000189.1:0-2794 GCA_964528125.1 uncultured Ruminococcus sp. | reverse complement strand
TACCTGATTCCAGCATCACAGGCTCTCTGTAAAGGCATCATTGCCGTTATCTCCGCTTCAACGGTTTATTTATTTGTTTTCTACATTATAATCCCCGTTTTTCGTTTTGTCAAGAATTTACGCAAAATATTTTTTGAAAATTCACCGGTCTAAAGTTATTTTTTCGGTTGCATTTACCGATATTTTAAGGTATACTGTTTTTATATAATATGTAATATTTAAGGAAGATGATTCTTTTGTACGAAAGATTCAAACACAGGTTGTACGGCGCGGCAGTTACCGCCGCACTGTTTATAATATCGTTAATATTTATATGTGTGCTGTTCGGCGCATCCATTCTGCCGCTTAAGATAATGCTAATCGGTTGCGTTGTGTCGGTTTTGCTGATTGCGGCAGTTTTTTTCCTAACATTCGATTCGCGCCGCCGCGCCCGCACCGTCGCCGGAACGCTTGTTGCGGCATTCACCTTTGCCGCAATATGTGTGGGTTGGTATTTTGTTCATCACGGTGTTGCCGCACTGGAAAAAATCAGCACACCCGAAACCGAATATGCCCATATAAATGTTTATGTTGAAACCGACGACCCCGCACAAAGCATTGAGGATGCCGTGGATTACACATTCGGAATAATAAGCGTGCTTGACCGTGATGCCACCGACAAGGCAATCGGGGTTATAAACAAAAAGCTCGGCAAAGACATCAAACTTAAAGAATATACCGATATCGGTATGCTTGCCGAAGCCCTCTTAAACGGTGATGATATCGACGCGATAATTCTCAACGAAAGTTTTTACGAACTTTTGGGAGAGACCGAAGGATATGAAGATTATCCCGAAAAACTGCGCGAAATATTTACGGCGAAGGTCAAAACGGAAAATTCAAACACTTCGCCCGAAATCGCTCCCCGACCAGCCGAAAAATATTTTTCGTTATATATAAGCGGAATCGACTGTTACGGCAGTATTTCAAAACGCAGTCGCAGTGATGTCAATATTATCGCAACCGTAAACACGCAAACAGGACAGATTCTTCTTTTGTCAACACCGCGCGATTACTTTGTTCCGCTTTCCGTTTCAAACGGAATCCCCGACAAACTGACCCACGCCGGAATATACGGAATAAACGTAAGCCGCGATACGCTCGCCCTGCTTTACGACACCGAAATAGACTACTTTTTCAGGGTCAATTTTGACGGTTTCGAGGATATAATCGATGCATTGGGCGGCGTTACCGTTCAGTCGGAAGTCGCCTTTAAAAGCGGTGATTATTCCTTTTCAAAGGGAGAAAACACGCTTAACGGCGAATCGGCACTTGTCTTTGCAAGGGAACGCTATAAACTTGCGGGCGGTGACCGTCAGCGCGGCAAAAACCAGATGGCTGTAATAAAAGGTGTTATTCAAAAAGCCACCACTTCCACGGCAATGCTCAAAAACTATAAAGCAGTGCTTGACGGCATTACCGACAGTTTTGAGACCGATATGCCTTATGATTATATAGCCGAACTTATACAGTTGCAGTTGAGTCGCGGCACAAAATGGAACGTTGTGTCATATTCGGTTGATGGAACGGGTGCTTCAAAAAAGCCGTATTCAATGAGCTCTCGCGCATATGTTATGATTCCGAACGAGGAAACCGTAAAACACGCAAAATCACTTATCGAACAGGTCAAAAACGGCGAGGTTCCCACGCCGTAAGCGCGTGCGGTAATCTCAAAATATTACACTTGAAAAACAGTATAACGTATGGTAAAATTGATATAAATTTAACAATAAAGGAACATCACAATGAATTTCACTTCGGTAGATAATAACGGTCGCGTCGAAGGATATTGCCTTGTTAAGGGTGTTGAGCAAAAAACATCTTCAAAAGGCGACACCTACCTTGATTTTATGTTAGGCGATGCGAGCGGCGAAATAAACGGAAAACTCTGGCGGTATTCACCTGCCGAGCACGGCGAATATAAATCCAATGATATTATAAAGGTTCGCGGCACCGTAACACGTTATAACGGCTCTGATCAGTTGCGTATTGAGCGCATTAGAACCACCAATGAAGACGATAATGTCTGCATTGATGACCTTGTGCGCACTACGGGCTTTTCCTCACAGCAAATGTATGACGAACTTGTCGCACTGGCATCGGATTTTAAAAATGACGACCTTAAAAAAATCGTCACCGAAATTTATGCCGATAACCGTATGTCTTTGCTTTATTGGCCTGCGGCATTCAAACTTCATCACGCGGTGCGCGGCGGGCTCTTAATGCACACACTTTCGATTGTACGCTTGGCACAAAAAATCTGCGAAATTTATCCTTTCATCGACCACGATATGCTTCTGGCGGGTGCAATGCTTCACGATATTGCCAAACTTGAAGAATTTTCAGTAAGCGAAACCGGCATTGCCGACGGCTATTCGGTTGCAGGCAACCTTGTCGGACACATTGCAATGGGTGCCATGACAATCGAAAAATATGCCGAAAAGTTGAATGTCGACCGCGAAACGGCGATTTTGCTTGAACATATGATACTTTCCCACCACGGTGAACCGGAATTCGGCGCCGCCGTCCGCCCAATGACCATTGAAGCCGAAATGTTAAGCGAACTCGACCTTTTGGATTCCCGACTTTATGAAATGCGTGAAGCGATTATGTCGGCAAACACGGGTGATTTTTCGCAACGTGTCTGGGCGCTCGATAACCGCAAACTTTATAACCACGGCAGGGTTGATTTGAATAATAACCCCGAACTTTTCCGATAATAATAAAAAATTGAATATAAATATTAAAACAAAGG
>CAZGRC010000188.1:0-2821 GCA_964528125.1 uncultured Ruminococcus sp. | reverse complement strand
GGCTTGCCGGAGAGCAGTGGCGGCAACAGGTCTTTGCAGAGGGCAAGGACATCTATCAATAAATATCACGGTATGTACTGGATATAAAAACTTTTGCCGAAATGCTAAAGGATAAACATTTTTGTGATTATCAAAAAATGAAATATAAATACGGCTATGATTTTAATGCTTTTTTAAAACCTTAGACGAGCTTTATTATAGAATCACAAAAAGCAACCGTCACCCGAAACGTTTGAATCGGGTGACGGTTGCTTTTTAGATTTTTATACCGTTAAAATCAGTCTCCGTAATGGTAGCTTTTTCCATAATATTTTTTTCTGTAATAGCGTGCGGCTTTCTTGTCGGTCTCGTTTATAATCGCACCGAGAATCTTGCAACCGCTCTTTTCAAGCTGTTCTTTCACATCAAGCGCCGTCGCGCGTGAAACCTTGCGGTCGGAAACAACAAAAATCGAGCCGTCACAAAAAGATGCGATAACCGCGGCATCGATAACCACGCCGAGCGGCGGAGAATCGATGATAACATAGTCATATTCTTCACGGAAAGATTTCACAATGCTTTCAAACCTGCCGTTGCCGATAAGTTCAACGGGATTCGGCGGGAATCTTCCCGAAAAAATGACGTCAAAATTTTCGTCCTGCGTTTTATAAACGGCGTCGTACGGCTCGCAAAGACCCGAAAGCACCTCGGAAAGCCCTTCGATATCGCCGGCTCGTGCGCCTTTTTTGAGCATTACGGATTTGCGCATATCGGCATCGATAAGCAACGTTTTTTTGCCGCTTTCGGCAAGGCTTTTTGAAAGTTCGATCGAAATGGTGCTTTTGCCCTCATTTTCGCCGCTGCTGGTGAGCACCACGGTTTTTATATCCGTACTGCAAAAAATCAAATTGGTTCGAAGCATCTTATACGCTTCATTTGACATATAGTCATTCGTGGACGCGGTGTTAAAATTAACCTTTTTAAATGGTTTAATATTATTACTGCGCGGAATGTCCTGAAATTCGGAATCCGGCGCATTTGAAAAACTGTTTAAAGGCAAATCCTGTGTTGACATTGATTATTGAACCTTTCTGCGCTTAGAATCGTTTCTGCCGCTTTTGATATTATAGGGAATTGTCGCCAAAGTGCAAAGTCCGAGATATTTTTGAACGTCTTCCGAACCGCTTATTTTATCATTGCGATAGTGAACCAATAAAATAAAGAGGAACGAAACAAGGACACCCGCCAAAAAACCGATAATAAGATTTGTTTGCATATTCGGACTTGAAGGACTGCTCGGTTTTTCTGCGGCACTCACTATATTCACGCGGTCGCTGCCCAGCAGTTCCGACATAACATCTTTTGACACAGTGCATATCGAGTTGGCAATTTGCTTCGCTTTATTTGCGTTGTTATGGGTCACCGAAATCTCAATAATTCGCGAGTTTGTGGGATTTTCTGTCGTTACGCAGTTTTTAAGCGCCTGATACGACATATCAAGATCAAGCCGACTGATAACTTCGTCAAGAACAATGCGTTCGGTCACCAAAATGGTGTAGTCCCGCGTGAGATAGGTCGATATGCTTATTTCGCTTGTGTTTTCCTGCACCGCCTGATTGTCAAGTATATGCACCTTGGCAACCGCCGTGTATACCGGCGTGCGGAAAAATTCGGTATATACAAAAGAAACGGCAAGAGCAAATATTATAATGCCCAGCACAACATATTTAAAACGGAAAACCTCAAAAAGGAGCTCCTTAATATCATAGAACGAAAAACCTGTTTTTTGTTCGTTTTCCGGCATTTTGCAATCCCTTCCTCAGTAAATTATTATTACTTTGCAGACACGGGCAAAACCGCCTGTTTATGCCTGTAAATGATAACATATAAAAGCACTAAAGTCAATATTCAAAAAACTTTATTTAAAGTTTTCCGACTTTGCTTTTGATGGGGATTTCCCCGTTTCGCGTTTGAACGCCGCCGAAAAATAGTTTTGACTGCTGTATCCGAGTCGCTCTGCGGTATCGCAGACACTTATCCCCTGTTCCAAAAGTTCCATTGCGGTTTTGATTTTCAGTGATATAAGATATTTGTGAACACCCATTTTGGCATATTTATCAAACGCTCTTTGCAAACCCGATTCGCTTATATTGAGATATTCGGCAATTTCCCGAACGCAGGGTATTCCGCTTATGTGTCTTTTCATATAATCCACGGCTTTTCCGAAAATCTCCGCATCGGCATCTGTGCTGGTGACACTGTCGGTATTGCTTTGCGAAAGGGTCAGCAATATCTGGGTTATATATGTCAACGTCATATGTGAAAAAACGGCATCTTCACCCACGACAGGCAACCAGTCCGAGCATTCCGAAGCGTCCGGCAAAACAGAGCGGGACTGCGCTTCTTCGTGAAGATATTCCAAAAACGCCCGCATTACGGATTTCTGCCGCCTGCCGAGTCGGCAGACCTTGTTTTCGATTTTTCGGCATATTTCACCGTCCGCCGAACAGGAAAAGATGAAAAGCTTTGCTTCTTCTCCTCCGGTTATAAAAAACTTGTGCAGTTCAAGCGGTTTATGCACAATCATTTCTCCTGCAGAAAGATTATGCACACGCTCATCTGCAGTAACGCAAATCGCCCCACTTTCAACATAAAGAAATTCCCAAAAATTGTGCGCTTCTCCCGAAAAATTATAATCGGATCTGTAGGTTCGTTCAAAAAGCGAATATATTCGTTCTGCCTTTACCGTTTCTTTCGCCGTTTGATATTTCCAAAACATAAACATCCTCCGAACTTGACATAAAAACATATATTTTCGACTTAATAACATATAGATTTATGT
>CAZGRC010000187.1:0-2828 GCA_964528125.1 uncultured Ruminococcus sp. | reverse complement strand
AGATAGTCCTTTATATGCTCAACAGCACCGATGAGTGCCTTTTCCTTATACTCAAGTGTAGCCTCGCCTACTCCGTCTACACCTTCATCGGTATATACCTTTACGAACACCCAGTTTGTGCGGAAGCAATCCACCGTAAAGGTTTTAACGTCTGTTACCTTCATAAATCAATCTCCTCATAAATACTCGGAACGACCTTGTTTTCACATTCGAAACCATCGGCAGTCATTTCATCAAACATTCCAATATGCAGCGGAACACACCTTTTCGGAGCAATGCGCTTTGCAAAGCGCGCGGCATCGGTCATATTCATATTGTTTCCTACGCCGTTCACGGGCAAGAACAAAGCGAAAATACCGTTCGGAATATCTTCATTATAAAGTGTATCACCCGTGACGTAATACTTTCTTTCTCCATCGTCGATTATGACGCCGATAGGCGTTATATCGCTGTGTTCTGCCTTGACTGCCGTAAATTCTATGCCGTTTTGTATCCAAGAGGTATGGCGGTTAAACAAAACATAGTTATTGTTGCCGCCGAATTTTTTGACCTCTTCCCAAACCGATTTAGGCGACAAAACGGTTATTCCGCTGTTTTTGCCGATAAAGTGCTTGACCGTTTCCGGGTCGTAATGGTCAAGATGATTATGCGTGAATATCATCATATCGGGCTTTATATCGAAAACACCTTTGTCGATCGGCACTCTGCGAAATTTTTTCGGATTTATTTTTTCGACACTGTCGGAAAGATAGGGGTCGATCATAATTTTAAAGCCGTCTTTTTCGAAAATAAGACCTGCTTGACCTATATATGTAATCTTCATAGGTTTCGTCCCGAGATTGCCTTAACTTAACCGTCGATTTTGTCGAATACGCGTACAAAATCAACGATAAAGGCATCGTCCTTGAATTCGCCGTCTATGACAGCGGGTTTGGACACACGATATCCTTGAACCTCGGTGGTAATCAGTATGAACTGCGGAACATGGGAAATGTTTTTTTCGGCATGAGAAACAAGCTTTCCGTCACAATAGAAATCGTAACCGTCGGGTTGCCAGTTCATTCCGAAATAGTGCCAACCGTCATCGGTCTCGTCAAGTGCATAATTGACCCGTCCTTCTTCTCTGTACTGCTTCCCGTATCCACCCATAATATTACCCGTGGTGGCAGTGCCGGTAGCAAAGCATTCCATTATATCCGACTCGATTCCGCACCATTCGGGTTCGAATCTTGCGCCTATTGTCGGAGACTGAGTCCAAAATGCACACCACATAACGTTAGGTTCCTTTTGGAACTTACAACGACACTCATAATAGCCGTAACGGTGGACAAACTTCGGTTCTTCTAACATACCGAGCGGCCAAATTTCATTTTGCCCCCAAGGATTGTCGGTTCCGCTTTTCGGAATATCAAAGGAATTCGCACCGGTCTGAAGCTGGGGTGAAACATAACAGCCATTGCGTTCTACACGGTGAAGCTCGACATGGCTGTTACCGTCGAGAACGACACCTTCGTCGGTGTAGGCATCAAATGGTTTGCCCCAAAAGTCGAGACGGAAGCCCCACTTCGTGGTGTCAAGCTCGGTGCCGTCAAATTCGTCTGCCCATGCCAGCTTCCATTCGCCCTCGGGCAAAAAGCTCGGCTCGTGATTTTCAATTTCAAAACGTTTCATAATCAAATCTCCTTATAAAAATTATCGTATTGTAAACTTAAATGAAAGTTGAAAACCTCTCAAGCCTTTTGGTATAATGGTTTCACCGCAAAACACATTATCTCCCAAAAAGAAAGAGAGGTTTTCATAGTGAAATCATACCACATTATGTGCCCAAAATGCAACAACAATCATTCGTTTTATCGTTACGGCAAAGATCCTGACGGTTATCAGAAGTATCTCTGCCGGAACTGCCATCATCAATTTGCACCCGAACGCCCGAGGGCAAAGGGGGCAAATTGTCGGCGGAAGTATCCGCCTTGCCCTGTATACGGAAAGGTTTCCTTTCTGCATCACGATTATAAGCATTACTCTAACTACCGTTGCAGTGACAAAAGGTGTAACCATTCTTTCTTTGAATGGAAATCTGCTGCCATTTCCGCTCCGTCTATGTCTTCGCTTTTTGGCAAACATAACTTAAGCGCTAATAATTTAATTCCCATGTTTGTTTTCTTTTTTAACTTTGTTCGTCCTCATTCCGCTTTAAACGGTCTTACATCCGCTCAGGTTGCAGGTCTTAATTTATCTAAACGGAGAAAACGTGAGTTTTTGCTCGTCGCATGAAGCTATTCTATGATTTTGTGAGCTGTTTCTTCATTTTAACTTTACACTACCAAAATTATTAAAATCAAGCATTAGCGGTGAATCGGTTATCGGCAGGTCATTAAATCTGATCCAACCGTCATCTGAAAACATATGTTTCTCGTCAAGCTCATAAACCGTACCGTCGGCTAAGTCGATAAGCGAAACGCCGTTTCCGACAAGCTCCGGGTTAATCCTAAAGGAAGTAAAACCCGAATAGGTCTCGGTAAGTATTTCGGCAGGTTTCCAGTAGATAAGCGCCATACTGCCGTCATCACGCTTAAAAGCATAATGAGTGGCGGCAGCAAAATCGAAGTTGTTATTTTGCATTTTATTCCGGATTTTGCAACATAATCATATGAATCTTTCGGGTCAAAAATATCACGATCCAGCTTTTCGAAGGCGAGACCTATTTTAGATTTCTTAACATCTATTGACTTTTTCGGTTTAATCTTTCCCAAGACCTTGAGATTTTGCATTTTCGGTCACTCCTTGTTGACTTTTATGTAATTTTATTTTATTATAATAACTAAGGG
>CAZGRC010000186.1:0-2843 GCA_964528125.1 uncultured Ruminococcus sp. | reverse complement strand
CGTAATATATACCGGTCAAAAAGTGCAACGCGATTTTTAGGCATAGTATTTTCACTTTCCTCGGCACATTCAGTCAAGAGCTGACGACTGTACAAAGCAATCAGTTTTCTTAAGTGTTCACTGTCCGAACCTACTTTCTGTGTTTTCTTGCCCAAAATGCGTATTTCGGCAATTATACGCTCAATTTTTTCAGACTCCGGCACTGTAATCTCCGTTGCTGTCGGATACAGCATATTGAAAACAAGGCAACCGTAGGTGCCCGGAAGACGGTGCAGCGTAAAAACATCCCCATGATTTTGAAAAAAACGCCAAACTTTCGTCTTTTCCCAGTTCCACCGCTGTCCCAGTGTTTCCAAAGTCAGTACGGCACCGTTTTTTCCGAACTGAACTGTCGGTGCCAAAAAAGAAAACGCATTGCCAAAGTCTTCCGATACCGTGTGGCACCAAAGATCAAGCCATGCGTCTGCTTCATCAAATATATAGTTTTGTTGAAGCAATCTGTCTGTAATATTTCGGGGGAGGCAAAGAAAGCCGTATTCCTCGGTAGCGTAAACCGTACCGTTCATACACTCCGCACCGGAGCATTCGACTACCCAATCGGTTATTTGGTATGTTAATTTCTTCGTTTTCGCATTCAGTGAATATCTAATATATCCAAGGTCAGAAAGTATAGATAGCGTCTCAAGGCTCTGCACGCGGTTTTTAGAGCCCAAAATACTTTTTAGTCCAACAACACCGCCCGACCACATTCCGGGGCTTACAGCGTTGATATAGCCGCAATATGAGGCATGTCCTTTGCGGAACGCTGCACGGGATGCAAGTTTTGCCCAAGCACCCATAATACCTTTGCCTTCGGGCATATGGTTTCGGGGTAATTTAACCCATTGATATTTCATCAAACATTTCACAAGGGACACCTCCTCGTTTTTTAATTTCAATCTTTGATTCTTACTCGCAACCCATTAAGATTGGCTACGCAAATTCCTTTCAGATACCAAAAGGTCCCCAACTCAATTCGAGTGGGGATCCATTCACCGTCAATATTCACTTCGAGACGCTCTCCGCAATGAAGCCCTCCGTAAAAGTCCAGTAATCCAAATCGGATATCCATCCGATCCGTTTCGTGATCATAAATCAGTATGCCTTCTTTCATAAGTACCTCCGTATTTTTATAAATTCAAGTAATTACAATACAAACAAAATGCCGGACATTGCAAGCTGTGTCCGGCATTTTGTTATTCTATGTGGCAGTGAATACTAAAGATTCTTTGAAACATCCTCCTTTTCCTGTTATTGCTCCAACTTCGATCGTAAGCCGGAACAGTTTGTCCGCACATTTGCGCATAATGTGCTGCTGTTTTCTTGGTCAATGAAAATAGGGACAAACACCGAAAACCCTTATTTTATGCGAATTTCCTGTGTTGTCCCTATTATAACTCACTCACATTCCCTGCACTATACCTCCCGTTTTTTCAATCAGGCGTGTGTCGGTTATTGTGACAAGAAGATTTTGTGTCGGGTTATCATAAGAAGACGGAGGTTTTTCTATTTTACAATCATACAGCTCGGGAACTTCGCCGTCAACCGTACACAGTATTTGCGCCGCGCCGTCCCTGACATCCTGTTTTAACGCTATTTCTATGAGGTTGGATGCATCAACACTGCCTGTCAGATTGCCGTAAACACCGTTTTCGCGGTTAAGGGCTATATTGCATATCTTATCACTTGTAAATCTGCCTTTCAGTTCACCCGGCGTGCCGTCACTCCCCTTTGTAACAGATACAATCTGCGCACCCACAAGTTCGCCTGAATTAAGTTGCAAAAGCCCCCCTGTATCGCTGTCGCAAATACCGTGACCCAGCCCGCAAACAACTCCGGTTGACGGACTGTAAAAAGTGAGTGTTCCGATTCCCGCCGAACTGTCACGCACCCAAATCCCGATTTTATATGAACCGTCGGCAGCTTTAACCGGTGTCACTGTTCTTGTCACCGTTTTACCGTCGCGCACGGTTTCAAGGGTGATGTTGTTACCGCACGATTCCCCAACAACTTCGGAAATATCCTCGTTACAGGTAATGGGCACACCGTCGGCGCTTTTGATATAATCACCGATTTTCAAACCCGCATCACCTGCCGGATTAGCGGTCCCGTTTTGGGTTACAACATCGGTCATCTTTACAACAAGAACACCGTTGGTGTAAATTTTCATACCGAAAGGCGTGCCGAGCACCACGGCATACATTTCGTCAACTACCTCCACGTCAACCTTTGAAAATGGTATCACACCGAACATCTTTAAATCCACACTGAATGTATCCCCGACATTATAAGAGTTTCCGCTTCGGTTCTTTCCGCCGTCAAACACAACCGTTACAGGCAGATCAGTTTCGATTTTCAAGGTGTCTCCGCGATTTATTTTATAATTTGCCGCAACGTCCTCGCCCATAATATATATTAAAACAAAAATTGCGGCATCAATCGCCAAAAGAAAGAAAAAAAGCGATTTTATAACTGCTCTGATTTTTTTCATACAAACCCTCCCATAAAAAATTTTGCCCTGTGTGAACACAAAAAAACAGTGGAAAAATAAAAACAAAATTACATTTTTTCACATTTTTCGCACAAAAAAATCGGGGAACCGAAGTTCCCCGATAAAATCATTTTTCAGTTGTTATCAGTCTTTCTTAAAGAAACTCATAACATCGCCGTAGGTTTCGTCCTCATCTTCAGAAGAACTGCTGAGAAGTGCGGCAAGATCGTCTTTCTTATCATTCTTCTTTTCATCACCGAGACCAGTTGCAACAACGGTAACGCGAATGGTATCATCAAGGCTTTCATCAAGC